>DUPX01000085.1 GCA_012838085.1 Eubacteriaceae bacterium | reverse complement strand
TTGAAAAGGAAAACCATTATCCAATTACTAAATAATTATGGATAAAGGGGGGATAAAATATGTTAATGACTTTATATAATAATATATTTTTTCTAGCTATATCTTTAAAAAGGATAGTGGGCATATTTAGGGATCATCCTATTATTAGTACTGTAATTACTACTATATTTTTTATAACAATCTTACTCATAGGTATTGTTATATTCTTTGAAAATAGAGAGCCTTCTAAAACAGCAGCCTGGTTATTAATTCTTATACTTTTGCCCATTGTAGGGTTTGTTTTTTATATATATTTTGGACAAAACTTCAGAAAGAAAAGGATTTTTAAGAAAAAGGATATTATCGATGAAGAAGAATTAGATAGGATGATTGAAGTCCAATTTAGAAAAGTTCAAGATTCTAGTTTTTTTGATGATCATGATATAAGTCCCCTTAAAAAGCTGATTTCTTTATTATTAAAAAATTCCAGATCACCCTTTACCATTAATAACCGTTCTAAGGTTCTTACTAATGGAAAGGAAAGTTTTAAAGAAATCTTTAATGCTATCCATAGTGCTAAAGATCATATCCATATAGAATACTATATTATAAAAGATGATAAAGTAGGAAATATATTGCGAAAGCTATTGATTTTAAAGGCCCGCAAGGGAGTTAAAGTAAGATTTATATATGATGGGTTAGGGAGTAGAAAGTTATCAAAAAAATATTTAAGGTCATTGGGAGAAGCAGGGGTAGAATATGCACCATTTTTACCAGTTAAGATACCTCTTTTAAATAGTAAATTAAATTATAGAAATCATAGGAAAATAGTTATAGTAGATGGCCATACTGGATTTATAGGAGGCCTTAATGTGGGGGATGAATATTGGGTTGGTAGCGATAAGCTAGGATTTTGGAGGGATACCCATTTTAAAATCCAAGGGGAAGCAGTCTATATACTGCAATATATTTTTTTGATGGATTGGTATTATGCTTCAGGGAAAAAGATAGGGGAGTACAAAAATTATTTTCCAGACCACAAGTATTATGGAGAAGAATTAATACAAATAGCTGCAAGTGGGCCAGATCATCCCTGGGAGGGCATCCAACAGGCATACTTTACCAGCATTGCCACTGCCCAGGAAAAGATTTATATAGAATCTCCATATTTTATCCCTGATGAAAGTCTATTAATGGCTTTAAAAACATCAGCTCTAAGTGGAGTAGATGTAAGGTTGATTTTGCCAGATAAACCAGATCATAAAATAGTATTCTGGGCATCCAGGTCATATATTGGTGAATTATTGGATGCAGGAGTTAGAGTATATCTATATAATAAGGGATTTCTCCATGCAAAGATTTTATTAGTAGATGGGGTTGTAGCATCAGTGGGTACAGCTAACATGGATATAAGGAGTTTTAGATTGAACTTTGAAGTAAATGCTTTAGTTTACAATAGAGAAACTGTAGCTAGATTTGAACATGACTTTTTCCAGGATATTGAGGATAGTACAGAGGTGATCTTAGAAGAATTTATTAAACGACCTCTTTGGGAAAAAATAAAAGAATCCTTAACCCGTTTATTCTCACCAATATTGTAAGGTAAGGGATATGGGATAAGGGATAGAACCATTACTAATCCATCCCTTATTATTGTATTAGAGCATTTTAAAGGTTTTTAAGGTGTCTAAATATCCTAATTCTATATTGGCCTTTGCCCTATCAGGATCAAATTCCATAAGTCCTCCTAAATTTGCAGAACTCTTTATGGTAATTAGATTTGAAACATCTATTTCTAATGGTCGCTTAATATTTTTAGTTAAGAGTTCAACGGATATTATATTTTTATATCCTTTCTTTGCTAATAGGTTTATTGGTACATTGTCATAAAAACCCCCATCTAAATATTTAATATTACTTATCTCTGCAGTTTTAAAAATAGGAAGACAGGCACTGGCAATCAAATAGGATACTAATTTTCCCTTGGGTATTTGGTCTATATATAATTCTATAGGTTCTCTATCTGTTATAGAATAGGTATTAATTGCAAACTCTTTATTTGAAGATCTAATAATATCTTCTTTTATATTTTCTTCTAAAAGCTTACGAAGAGGCCTTGTATCAAAGCCACCCTCCTTTATAAAATCCATAAATAGGGCAAAAAATAAGGAAAAATCCTCCTTTTTCCATTTGAGTAGCCCCTTATTTAATAATCTAGAATCAATATCTATTATTTGGTCTAAGGTAATATTTTCCCAAAGCTCTACAGCCCTTTCAAAATCACCCTGGATAATCATGGCACCATTTAATGCTCCTACAGAAGTTCCTGCAATAGCACAGATATTTATATTAAGCTCTCTTAATGCTTTCCAAACTCCAATCTCATAGGAGCCCATAGCTCCCCCTCCACCTAAAACTAAGCCATATTCCATCACAAAATTTCATCCTCCCTTAAAAGGAATTAGGTTTTAATTATTTTATCACATATCCATTGAAATATATAAATTTTTGAGAGAATGAATAGCAAGTAATGTAATAAGAATAATTATAGATTAAATGATTATTAAAAGGGTAAATTTAAGATAAGTTAATTAAAGGAGGTTAGGATTTGGATAAAAGAACAGGTGTAGTTACAATGGGGGGTAACCCAATGACATTATTAGGTAGTGAAATAAAGGTAGGTATGAAGGCACCAGATTTTAAGGTCTTGGATAATGAAATGAAAGAAGTTTCATTAAAAGATGGTAGTGGAAAGGTAAGAATATTTAGTGTAGTACCCTCAATAGATACAGGGGTATGCTCCTTTCAAACAAGAAGATTTAATGAAGAGGCGGCAGAACTTCCAGAGGTAGAGATTTGGACCATAAGTGTGGACCTTCCTTTTGCCCAAGGAAGATATTGTGATGCAGAAGGGATAGATAAGGTGAAGTTATTGTCTGACCATAGATTACTCTCTTTCGGTGAAAACTATGGTTTTGTAATGGAAGAAGTCAGATTGCTATCTAGGGGTATTGTTATTCTAGATAGGGACGATATAGTTAGATATGTGGAGTATGTAGAGGAGGTTACAGAGCACCCAGATTATGATAAAGCTTTAGAGGAAGTAAGAAAACTATTGTAGACCTAGGATATTGTTATAATCATACAAGTTAACAGATATATATTTATAACTTATATATAAGAAAATTTGTCGAATTTCCTGGTACTATCAAATTGTAATAGGTTTAATAGATTGATAAAATCCAAAAAAAGGATTAGCTTAGTCAACTTATTTAATAATTTCAAGGGAGGGCAGGCTAATAGCTAGATAAAATTAGAAGGATAATTATCTAACTATTTTTCTGCTTTCTTTTCGTTATAAAGTATAATAGTGCATTCTTTATATATATTGAATATACTAAGG
>DUPX01000084.1 GCA_012838085.1 Eubacteriaceae bacterium | reverse complement strand
GGACGGCTGCAGTCAGAGTATGGCCGACCGTATCGTGCATTTCGGCGGCAATGCGGTTCCTTTCCTCCACGACTGCTAAGCCCTTAAGCTTCTCGGATTGCTCATTCACCATACGGAGAGCTGATTCTAACTTTACACTTGTAATCATCTGCTTTTTCAAAGTGTAAAAAGCAAACAAGGCAAGCAGAACCACAATTGTGTTGACAAAAAAGTAGCGGACCAGATCAGCCATTTCAGCGCTTTCGGATAAAAGTATTGTTCTTGCAGTGCTGCCCAATAGATAAACACCCAGCGCACCTATTCCATATGCTTTTGCGTGGGATAGCGATGCGTGGTTGATTGCACTGAATCCCGCAATGATGGAAAGAAATAAGTTGTCCCCCGAAACATCCAGGTATTGGATTGGGATGCATAGGATAAGCTGCAACATTGGCAAGAGAGGTTTGGCCATGAAGCGCTTTTTCTCAGGTAGCAGATTATACAGCAGCATTATGAGAAAAGAGATTGATAGCAGCCAAATCAAGATGGTGTACGAAGAAGTTCCAACATTCTCTGCCAGCATATGCAGCCCCATTACTTGATAGGAAATCAGTAGTAGGAAAAAGATGCCTTTATTTGTGAGATGGTTAGCCCTTTCCACTTCAGCAGTAGTGGTATCTTTTGGTGGCGTCTTTTCGGCACGAAGCAGATAAAAAGCAATAGCGGCCAACCCGAAAATAGCAATAGAAAAGATATATAGGACACGCTGAAACGGCTTTCGATTATCTTCTCTCACACCCTTCGCAATGCAGAGCATCTGCATCAATAACTGAAACAAAACCCCTGGTAGCAAAAACGGCCATATTTCTCCAATTTGCATATCCCTACCTCGCCTTCTTGATTAACCTCATGGTTTCGGTGAGTGCATCCTTGGCGGGAACTGTCACATCCGGAATCAGAGGAAAATCAGATTTTGATGCGTCTGGTCGTATAAAATATTTATAAGACACGGTAAAAACAAGCCTTGCATTCGGAGTCTGAAAATAAAGAATATCCCCATAAGACGAAGGCATGTTGCCGGGAATCTCCCCAACCACCGTCCCTAATTTATTATCTGAAATCAACGTTGCAAAGTCCGTGGCCGAGCTAAACGTATCTGCCCCTGTCAGTACATATACATCATCAAAAAAGACTGGAATAAGCTGTTGATTTTTCCGGCTCTGTGGCTTGTTCTTTCGCAGGATTGAGCCAAAACGAACTTCGGTGGCACCGATGAGATAACTTTCTGCCGGTAGATAGCGAATAAACTCGTTTGCAACCAGCGAGTTTCCACCTGGATTGCTCCTTAAATCCACAATCACGCTACGGATGTTGTTTTCCTGAACAGACGTAAAGAAATCCCGCAGGCCATTCTTGTACTCTTCATCATATACACATTGACGAAGAGTGAAAATCCCCATGCCAACAAATGAATCAACCGAATAATCGAAATTTGCTCCCACTTTTTCTTCACTGGCAGTGACACTTTCACACAGCTCAAATGATACTGTTATGCGGCTACCGTCATTTGGTTTTTCCAGCACAAGCGGAATGTCCCCTTGTATATCAACGCCAACAAAAGACAAATATTCACCGCGATTTAATCGTGAAGCGAAGGAATGCCGCGCCCAAGACTCCAGCTCATAGGAAAATTGAGGAAGAAAGCGTTGGTATAGTGCTTCAGTCGAAATGTTTCCGACTTCAACCACGATAAAACCATCATATTCATCCCCTAAACAAATCAGTGTGTCATCCTTCCATGCGAAGGTGAGGGGCAATCGCACCCTATTCTCATAATTAATCCCTACAGCGGTGTGAGCGTCTCCCAGACTACTCAAAACGCGTGCTGCACTCTGCCAGAGCGACAAAACCGACACCTCCGGAAGCGCAGCAATTCCTGCGCGTTCCCGCTCATATTCAAGCTGCACATTATCGGGCAGACCGTTCATACATACGGGATGGCGTTCTGCCAAGCGGTGTACAAGATAATCTAAATCCCCGACCGCTTGCTGCGAGGTTAAAACAGTTTCCAATTCTTCGGACGGGCGCAAATCGCTCACTGTACCGCGATAAGGGTTAAACCAAAGCTGCCACGCACCCCACAGGGCGGTGCCACACAATATAAAAATGCAAACAAAAATCCCGATATGGTTTATGTATTTCTTCAAAATTCGACCTCCTCCCAAACCTCGTCAACGGCTGCAAAGAATAAATTCCTACCATCAAGAGTGGGATTCAGTTACCCCTTATTACATCGTTATGCTACCAAGTCCATAGCATTGGCGTCAATCGTCCCTAAAACGCCTCTGATACGTTGGAATGCATCAAGATTGTCACCGAAAATTTCAAAAATGTCTGCACCACCAGCAAACTCATCATCCTTCATATCTTCAGGCATCAAAGTCCCCAGCGAGTGATCCAGTCTACGATGTAACGTACAAAGGTGATTTGCGGTTCGGAGAATAACTGGCTATCAAGAAATTCTAAAAAAGCATTCAATGCTGCCACCTGTGAAAGGCCAGTAATTCCACGTATAAAGCGTCCTAAAGAAACAGCATTTGCAGCTGACTCATATTCCTTTTCAGTACCCACTTGGAAAGGCAACCCTTTTTTTGAACAAATTCATTCCGAACAATTATTTACTATTTGAATATCCTTTATGCAGCCATTTTTAATGCTGTTCCATATCTATATTCTATTGGGCTTACATATCCCAATGATCCGTGAATCCTATGTAGTTATACCAGTAGATATATTCTGCCAGTTGTAATTCTAGATTCTCTAGAGTTTCAAACTTACTCTGATGAATAAATTCCATCTTCAAAATCTTATTTGTGGCTTCACTTACTGCATTATCAAAGGGGGTTTCCTTTTCTACTTAAAAATCTTTCTATTTCAAAGGTTATAAAAACTTCATCTATCGTCTTGTTATCATACTCTTTACCTCTATCTGAATGAAATACTTTTATATTATTTAATGAATATCTGCAGCTCAATAATGCTTTTTCTATTAAATTAGCATCTTTGTTAGTTCCAGCTTAATAATATCCTATTATTTCTCTATTAGATAGATCTATTATAGTACATACATAGTACATACATAGTTCCACTTGTTTCCAACTCTTACATAAGTCAAATCACTTACTGCGACTTCTAGCTTGTCTCTATTATTAAAGCCTATATCAACTATATTAGGAATAACTTATTCATTACATTTACTGCTATGAACCTTATACTGAGCCACTGCATAGTTTAATACTAGGCTGTTTTCCTTCATAATTCTAGATATTCTTCTTCTAGAAACCTGATAACCAAGGTCATCCAATTTAACCTTAATTTTTCTTGTCCCATAATTGTTCCTACTTTTTCTAAAAATTTCTTTTATATAATGCGTTAAGATTGATTCTTCATTGGAACTATAACTGTCCTTTTTATTTAGATGATAATATATTAAGCGTCTTGGGACCAAAAAAACTCACACATTGCACTAATACTGTATTTCTGTCTATTAGAAATAATTAGGTCTACTTTCTGCCTAGTAGAAGTGCTGCCTGCTTTAAAATATCATTTTCCATTTCGAGTTGTTTATTTCTTTTTCTTAGCTCTATTAATTCCTTCTTTTAATCTGTCATATTGTCTTTGACATTAAAAGACTCAGTATTATTGTATCTCACTACCCATTGCATTATAGTTGATGGAGATACCCCATATTGCTCATGTAACTCTCTATAGGTATGGTTGCCTAGGTTATATATATTAACTAATTACTTCTTGAAATTTTCTTCATAATATTTCTTTGACATGATTTTCTCCTCCTAATTTTATTATATCATGTTCGGAGAAAACCTTACTTATTTAGTGTAACCTATCCATAATATAAATAGAACTTTTTGTATTTTTTGTTTATAATTTGCTTACTATATCACTAATTTTTTCCATTGCTGTTTGAATGGCTTTCTGTCGTTCTTCTTCCGTTGTGCCTGTGCCGTCTACAAGCAATTCTTCACGGTCTGTTCTTGGAAATATATCTACTGTACTTTTTCTTTCGAGGTATGCGGAAACATATCCACAGCCAATATCGCCAATAAAAACATATATTTCGTATAAAAGATATCTTTTATTTTAACCTATTAGTAAAATCTATCCTAAAGGGGATCATAATTAACAACCCTCATTTTTTATATTTCTATTCTGTCTAATTAAGTTTACAGCCATTAGAAAAGCAATATATAGCGGAATCATAACTAACAAGATAGCATAAAAATCCCGTGTCGCAGTATATGATGAAGTTGTAAATCCTTTAATAATCAAATGACCTAATAGGTAGGATACCGGTAAAAAGAAAACTTTCAATGTAAAATTAAGCACTTTTTTATAACGATACAATATAAGCATAATTAATCCACAAGTTGTAGCAAATACTATTGCAATAAGTGCGTAATAAGATAAGAATAGTCTTGGTAATGTAACAATCCCACCGTTTGGATTTATATCTTTACCATACATCAATATATCTTCACTTACATCTGTTTGGTAATAATATACAGAAACAACATTTTCACCATTTGGATTTAAAATAGTATTATTTGTATTAGTTTTTTTTATATTTCTATTCCATATGCTATTCCATGTAGTAATATGATAGACATAACCAGCGTTGTCATCTGTAGGATATCTATTGATGTCATATCCATATACAGTATCCTCAAATTGAGCGAGCACCGACCCATTACCAATCTCATTTATTGTTACACTTCTTTCGCTAAATGGAATATACTCTGGCGCGGTCAAGAAAGCAATAGTTATTACAAAAAGCATAATTGAAAACATCATTGAGAATAATGCCGTCTGAATTTTCTTCTTGCGTAATGTTGATTTTATCTTTAGCAAAGGAGAGGTATTCATATCTACTGGCATTTCATTAAAAGTACGCATATCATTAAGATAATTCTTGCATTCCTGACACTGATCAATATGTTCTTTAACCATAATACATGAGTCATCACTAAGCATATTTTCTAAATATAGAGGCAATACATCTTTAATAACATTACATGTGACTTTCATCAATAATCCCTCATTTCTTCTCTAATCTTATTTCTAGCTCTTTGAAAAGTGACACAAGCCCAATTATCTGTTTTACCAAACAAACTGCCAATCTGCCTAAAACTCAGCTCTCCAAAAACTCGTAGAGAAAATACTTCCTTATATGGCTCAGATAAGTTATGGAGAATTTCATGAGTTTTCATCGACACTTCAGATGAAATGACCGATTTTTCTATATCATTTTCATCTTTTTTTTCAGGCACTGAGTCAAGCTCTATCAAGTTCTTATGTTTTCTTCTATATGAATAATATGAGTTTTTGGCTATTTGAAATAGCCACACCTTGATATCACAATTTCCTTTAAAGCTTTCAATGGACTTTATCGCTTTTATAAATGTTTCAGAAGTCAAATCTTCTGCTATATTTTTATCTTTTGATAGACTATATATGAAGAAATAAACATCCTTAAAATAGTTATTATAAATCTCCTCAAGCTGTGTCACTTTTTCACCTCCTATCTATAAGACGCACGAGATTTAATAATCTTACAATAAATTATAAAATAATCTCAAAGTTTAAGTAATCCTTGAGATTTAGAAATATATTTGAGATAAACACCTACATCTATTCTATCTCCACGACCCTACGGATGTTATCTGTTCTGTCCACTCAAACCCACTTCACTTTTTAATTCATTTTCTATCACTCGATATGTTCCCCCAAATGTAAAACATACTTTCGGTCGAGTAAACAAGATAGATGTACTCTTCAACTCCAGTATAATCAATGGTTACACCCTTGACATCAATACTATCTTCTCAACGTGTCCCATCAGCAGAAACATATCAATAATATATTAACACTAAATTGTTTACACCACAAAACCTATTTTATCTCTGGTGCATTTTCTGACCCTATTGGGTGCATACTTATACTTTTTAGCGTAAATGCACCAAAATGCAAAAAAACACCTTTCAATAGTGATTACTTTGTCCTAAAAACAGTGAAACCTACTGTTATCAGTAGGTTTGTTATGTATCAAGTTTGAGTTATTATTTGGTGGAGGCGAGGGGAGTTGAACCCCTGTCCGAAAGCATATCCACTAGAGCTTCTCCGAGTGCAGTTGGTTCTTTTTAGATTCGCCTCACCTGACTCCAACCAACAGGATTCAGGCTACGCTAGCTTCATCTATTCTACTTTCCCTCAAAGCTTTGGGTAAGCAGGTCCCCGCTAAGTCGGCGCCCTATCTAATCATGCGGGAATGATTAGTAGAACGTTAGCAGCTTTCTAAGCTGCTAAAGCTAAATTATCGTTTTTAGCGTTTATATTTAAGCTCCAGGTTTTATAGTGGCCCCAGAATCCACTACTCGCTACTCTTGCTTCAACACCCCCGTCGAAACCAGTACGCCCCCATATTTATTTTTTGGATATTAAGCATAACACTTACTATATATTATGTCAACTTATAATATTTCTAAAGTGTTTCTTTATTTTATAAATTTTGTAATTTTTATAATTCTTTATTTCTTTCTTTAAATGCTCGCTCCATATCTCTTTTTGCATCTTTTTTTGCAATATCCTGTCTTTTATCATATATTTTTTTGCCCTTTGCCACCGCCAATTCTAACTTTACTAAACCCCTTTTAAAATACATCTTTAGGGGAATCAAAGCATAGCCCTGCTGTTGGGTATAGCCAATAAGTTTTCTTATTTCAGACTTATGGAGTAGTAGTTTTCTAGTCCTTAAAGGGTCTTTATTATATATATTCCCCATTTCATATGGACTAATATGCATTTGGAAGACAAATACCTCTCCACCTCTGACAGCTGCATAACTATCCCTTAAGTTAATCTTTCCCTGTCTTATAGACTTTACCTCTGTTCCTGTCAGTTCAATTCCGGCTTCATAAGTTTCTTCTATAAAGTAATCATGTTTAGCCTTTTTATTATTTGCAATTATCTTTATTCCTTCTTTAGACAACTAATCACCTTCTTAACTAAAAAACCCTATTTTAAGAATAAATAGGGCAAATGTCTAGTTTTATTATAACATAATTTAATAAATTATCAATTAAATTGATTTTGTAATTGATAAGAGTTGTTATTCTTCAATCAATATAAAGTCTATTTGTTTTTGGGGTACATCCACCTTATTAACTTGAACTATTACCCTTTCTCCTAAACGATAAATCTTTTTAGTTCTTTCACCAATAAAACGATGATTCTTTTCATCATATTGATAATAATCATCATCCATGGAACTAACCCGGACTAATCCCTCTATGGTATTTTCTAATTCTATAAACATGCCAAAGGAAGTTACTCCAGAAATAATTCCACTAAATTTATCTCCTATTCTTTCTTTCATGTATTCTGCTTTCTTAAGATCATCTGTCTCCCTTTCTGCTTCTTCAGCAATTCTTTCCCTAGTAGATGTTTGTAGGGCTATTTCTGGCATTTTTTTATTTAGCTTTTTTATTTTTTCTTTTTCAAGTTTACCATATAACATTTCACTTATGATTCTATGAATTGTCAAGTCTGAATATCTCCTTATAGGAGAAGTAAAATGAGTATAGTATTTAGCAGCAAGTCCAAAATGGCCTAAATTATTATGGGTATATTTTGCCTGTTTCATGGTTCTAAGCATTAGCCGACCTATTACTATTTCCTCTGGTCTGTCCTTTATTTTGTTCAAAAGATTCTGTAATTCATTAGGTCTTATTTCTTCACTTATTCTTAAATGATATCCGAAATTATGGATAAAGTTGTTAAGTTCCATAATCTTTACAGGATCTGGTTGTTCATGAGTTCGATATATAAAAGGTAAAGAAGCCCAATACATTTGTTCCGCCACAGTCTCATTACAGACCAACATAAATTCTTCAATTATCTTATCAGCGATTCCTCTTTTATATAGCTGTATATCTATTGGTTTGCCTTCTTTATCTAGTGTTATTTTTGCCTCTGCAAAGTCAAAATCTATGGTGCCTCGCTTTAACCTTCTATTATTTCTAAGGATTAATGCAAGTTCTTTCATCAATATAAGGTCTTCATAAATATTTTTGTATTTATTAATTAATTCTTTGTTCTCCTCTTCAAGAATCTTAGTCACATTTGCATATGTCATTCTTTCTTTTGAATTAATTATACTTTTTACTAGTTCATGTTGGACAACCTTCCCCTTATCATTAATTTCCATAAAACAAGAAAAAACTAATCTATCTACCTTGGGATTAAGACTGCATATACCATTAGATAGTTTTGGTGGAAGCATAGGTATTACCCTATCAACTAAATAGACACTATTCCCCCTTTTAAACGCCTCTTTATCTATTGCTGAATTTTCAAAAACATAATAACTTACATCTGCAATATGTACTCCTAACAAATAATTGCCATTTTCTAGCTTTTCTATTGATACTGCATCATCTAAATCCTTAGCATCTTCCCCATCAATGGTAAATATCATCCTATCCCTTAAATCTCTTCGGCCTTTAATATCTTCCTCTCTAATAGTATCTGGAATGTTTTTTGTCTGATTTATTACTTCTGAAGGGAATTCTTGAGGTAAATCGTACTTTTTAATTATTGATAATATATCTGTACCTACATCATCTATATGTCCTAAGATTTCTATTATCCTGCCCTCGGGATTTCTTCTGCTTTCAGGGTATTGGGTTATTTCCACAACTACTTTATATCCTTCCTTTGCCCCCATGGTTTCGGATTTTGGAATAAAAATATCCTGGGTTATTTTTTGGTCATCAGGAACTACAAAACCAAAGTTTCTACTACTTTCAAAGGTGCCTACAATCTTTACATTGCCCCTTTTTATAATTCTTATTATTTCTCCTTCATTTCTTAGTCCCTCTTCAGATCTTCTTATTATTCGGGCTATAACCCTATCATTATGCATCGCTCCATTTAAGTCCTCTGCAGACACATAAACATCACTACCTACTATGCCACCATCAGGTATTATAAAGCCAAAGCCCTTCTTATTGGACTGAAGTCTACCTACAATTAAGTTCATTCTTTCTGGTACACCATATTTTTTTTTCTTTGTCTTAATAACAAGACCTTCCTCTTCCATTTCATCTAAGATGAAAAGAAATTTCTTTTTTTCTTTTATTCTTTTAATGCCTAGTGAACTAAGTAGTTCTTCATATTTCATAGGGTTATAAGCTTTTTCTCTCATAAATTCTAATATGGTTTCTTTCATATCCACCTTTTACACATCCTTATATTAAATCCTGTTTGTTTATATTATTCACCTATTATTCTTATTTAAACAGATTATAGTAGTAAGTTTTAAATAAGAAATTCTTAACATTTTGATAAAGACTACTATCCCCTTCCTTAAATCATAAGGAAACTTCTCCCTGCAATCCTTGTCATTATTTTGTAGCCAAACAACTCTTTACTACTAATAAAAAATGGGCAAGAATCCCCGTTCTTACCCATTTACATTACATAAATAATGGTGCAAATACTAATGATACTATAGTCATTAATTTAATTAATATATTTATTGATGGACCAGAGGTATCTTTATATGGGTCTCCTACAGTATCACCAACAACTGCAGCTTTATGAGCTTCACTTCCCTTACCTCCATGGGCTCCACTTTCAATATATTTTTTAGCATTGTCCCATGCCCCTCCAGAGTTGGACATTTGTATTGCTACTAATACCCCTGTTACTAAAGAACCTGCCAACAATCCTCCCAAGGCTGAAGGCCCTAATAATATACCGACAGCTAAGGGTGTGACTACAGCTAAAAGACCTGGAATTATCATTTCCTTCAAAGCTGCAGCTGTAGAAATATCTACACAGGTTGCATAATCTGGTTTACCTGTACCTTCCATAATTCCCGGAATGGTTTTGAATTGTCTTCTTACTTCCTCAATCATTTGATTTGCAGCCTTTCCCACCGCCTCCATTGTTAAGGCACTAAATAGATAAGGCAACATACCACCTATAAACATTCCAACTATAACTTTTGGATCTAGGATGTTTATTCCCTCTAGACCAACCGTCTCAGAATAAGAAACAAATAAGGATAGGGCTGTTAGTGCAGCAGAACCGATGGCAAAACCTTTACCAATTGCAGCTGTTGTATTTCCCACCGAGTCTAATTTATCTGTAATTTCTCTTACTGAATCTGGTAATCCTGCCATTTCCGCTATACCACCAGCATTATCCGCAATAGGACCATAGGCGTCTACTGCCACTGTCATTCCTGTTGTAGATAGCATACCAACTGCAGCAAGAGCAATGCCATATAAACCTGCAAAATTATAAGATACCATTATTCCTATAGATATAAATACAATAGGAAGGGCTGTAGAATACATACCCACTGCTAAACCACTGATGATTGTTGTAGCTGGACCTGTCTCTGATTGCTGGGCAATCTTTTTTACTGAATTATAATTATCTGATGTATATATCTCTGTTAGTTGTCCAATTATTGTTCCCACCACTAATCCTGCCACTATTGCTATAAAGGGATTAATATTTTTTAATAGTAGTGTGCTGAGTAAATATGCAGCAATAATTGCAATTATTGAACTTACATAAGTCCCCATCTTTAAAGCTTTATGAGGATCTGACTTTTCATCTCCTCTAACAAAAAATGTCCCTATAATTGAGCCAATTATTCCAATAGATGAAAAAATAAGAGGAAATACTACTCCCTTTGTTCCATAGACTATTGCACCTAAAGTCATTGCTGCTATAATTGAGCCCACATAGGATTCAAATAAATCTGCCCCCATCCCTGCGACATCTCCTACATTATCTCCCACATTATCAGCGATTACTGCAGGATTTCTTGGGTCATCCTCAGGAATACCTGCTTCCACTTTCCCCACTAAGTCTGCACCAACATCAGCAGCTTTAGTATAAATACCTCCTCCAACACGCCCAAATAGAGCAATAGAAGAAGCTCCCAAACCAAAACCTGTAATTATAGTCATTTCCTCAAATATAATATATAAAATTCCAACACCTAATACTCCCAAACCAACCACACACATACCCATTACTGCTCCACCAGAAAAAGCTATGCTTAAAGCTTTGTTCATACCTGTTCTAGCAGCATTTGCAGTTCTCACATTTGCCCTTGTAGCAACCTTCATTCCAAAAAATCCAGCAGCTAAAGAAAATAGAGCACCTAATAAGAAACTAATAGCTGTTTTCCACCCTAAAACAGGTGTAATAGCTAATATTATGAATAATGCAACTATGAATATAAAGATAGCTTTATACTCCCTAGTTAAAAAAGCCATTGCCCCTTCTTCTATATATGTAGAAATTTCTTTCATTCTATCAGTACCTGCATCCATCCTATTTATTTTATTGGATAAGTAATAGGCGAAAATCAATGCTATTACACCTACAATAGGAGCTAAAATTGCATATTCCATTTGTTTAATACCCTCCTTATAATAGAAAACCTAAAGCCATGTTACATTTCTTTAACATGGCCAATAATATATTTTATATTATTTTTGTAGCATAGTTAAGATAAGAGCTGATATCATAAAAATTACAGCAGATATAGTAGTTAATTTAGATAAAATTGCTTCATACCCTTTGGCTTTCTTTTTACCAAAAAGTGTTTCCGCACCCCCACCTATCGCTCCAGATAATCCAGCACTCTTTCCTGGTTGTAGTAATATACTGCCAATCAATACTAGGCTGGTTATTACTAATAGTATTATTAAAAATGTTGTCAAAACCAACACCTCCCCCTATATGCTTAACATTGTCATTTTAACATAAGGTTGTTTAAATTACAACTGAAAATAAGGGAGACAACTCTCCCTTTCTATTATAAGGTAATATTGGGTTTTTATACATTTATCTCTTTAAATTATAAAAAGATTTTATTCCATTATATTCTGAGGATTCTCCCAGTTCTTCCTCAATTCTAATGAGCTGGTTATATTTTGCTACCCTGTCTGTTCTAGAAGGCGCCCCAGTTTTAATTTGTCCCGCATTAACTGCTACTGCTAAATCAGCAATAGTTGTATCCTCAGTTTCTCCTGAACGGTGGGATATAACTGCTGTATATCCTGCTCTCTCTGCCATTTTAATTGCATCCAAAGTTTCAGTTAGAGTTCCAATTTGATTCACCTTGATAAGAATTGAGTTGCCTACTCCCTGTTCTATACCTTTAGATAATCTTTCGGTATTAGTTACAAAAAGGTCATCTCCTACTAATTGAACTTTTTTACCAAGTTTTTCAGTTAAAAGCTTCCACCCTTCCCAATCTTCTTCATCTAGGCCATCTTCAATAGAAATAACTGGATATTTTTCAATTAGCTTTTCATAGTAATTCACCATTTCTTCGGAAGTCTTTGCAATTCCTTCACTTTCAAGATGGTATTTCCCATCTTCTTTATATAATTCTGTAGCAGCCACATCCATGGCTATAAAAATGTCTTTGCCGGCTTCAAATCCTGCTTCTTCTATTGCCTCCATAATAACTTCTATAGCCTCCTCGTTAGAGGTTAGATTAGGTGCAAATCCACCTTCGTCTCCAACTGCCGTATTTAATCCTTTGCTTTTTAATACACTTTTTAAACTATGGAAAATCTCAGCACAGATTCTTAGGGCCTCATTAAAGCTTTCTGCACCTACAGGCATAATCATGAATTCTTGTATATCCACATTATTATCTGCGTGTTCTCCACCATTTAATATATTCATCATAGGTACAGGTAATGCTTTCCCATTAACCCCTCCAAGGTATTGATATAGTGATAACCCTAGTGCTTCTGCTGCTGCTCTAGCTACAGCTAAAGATACCCCTAGAATAGCATTTGCTCCTAACTTACCTTTATTTGGTGTCCCATCAAGTTTTATCATATGTTTATCAATACCCACCTGATCTAAAGCATTCCATCCTATTATTTCTGGACCTATAACTGTGTTTACATTATCTACAGCATCTAGTACTCCCTTTCCTAAATATCGAGATTTATCTCCATCCCTAAGTTCTACTGCTTCAAAAAAACCAGTAGAGGCTCCTGATGGAACAGCTGCCCTCCCTATGTGTCCATTTTCTAATTCCACTTCCACCTCTATTGTAGGATTTCCTCTGGAATCAAGTATTTCTCGTCCAAATACATCTACAATTATAGTCATATTATTTTTCTCCTCTCATATTTCTATCTTATTATTGATTCACCAGTCATTTCCTTAGGCTTTTCTAAATTCATTAATTCTAATAGTGTAGCTGCTATATCTGCTAGCTTTCCTTCTTTTAACACTAACTCTCCTCCGCCAACAATTATGCATTTTACCTTGTTTGAAGTATGGGCAGTATGGGGTTTATTGGTATTATAATCTAGCATTTGCTCTGCATTTCCATGGTCTGCAGTTATAATTGCCTTTCCCTTATTTTTTAAAATTGTCTGAATAACTTTATTAACACAACCATCTACCGTTTCTACTGCTTTAATTGCGGCCTTAAAATCTCCTGTATGTCCTACCATATCTGCATTAGCATAGTTTAGAATCATTAGATCATATTTCTCAGAGTTTATAGCCTCCACAGCCTTTTTTGTCACTTCATAGGCACTCATTTCTGGCTGCAGATTATAAGTAGCCACTTTAGGAGAAGGAATTAACATTCTATCTTCCCCTTTAAACTTTTTCTCTATACCACCATTAAAGAAATATGTTACATGGGCATATTTTTCAGTCTCAGCTATTCGTAATTGCTTGAGCCCTTTATTACTAATATATTCCCCTAATGTATTATTTATAGTTTCAGGTGGATAAGCAACATATACATTTTCTATAGTTGTATCGTATTGGGTCATTGTTATAAAAGTAAGGGGATGGGCTCTTTTTTCCCTGACAAAACCATTAAAGTTTTCATCCATAATAGCTCTAGTAATTTGTCTTGCCCTATCTGGTCTGAAATTAAAGAAGATAATGGAATCATTGTCTTCAATGACTGGAGTAGTTTCTCCTTCTTTTTTTATAATGGTTGGCAATACAAATTCATCGCTTGTACTTTTATATGCATTTTCAATAGCTTCTTTAGATGATTTAGAATATTCACCTTTGCCTAGTACTAATGCATCATATGCTAATTTAGTTCTTTCCCATCTTTTGTCTCTATCCATACTATAATAGCGCCCAGATATTGATGCAATTTGTCCTACTCCTATTTCTTTTATTTTGTTTTCTAATTGTTCTAAATAATCAACAGAACTTTTTGGGGGAGTATCTCTACCATCTAAAAAACAATGAATATATACTTTCTTAATATCCTGATGTTTTGCTAATTCAAGTAGCCCATATAGATGTGTATTATGGCTATGTACCCCACCATCAGATAGTAAGCCTAAAAGGTGTAAAGAAGATTTGTTTTTCTTTGTATTTTCAATAGCTCTTAGAAGCTCAGGGTTTTTAAAAAAACTACCACTTTCAATACTTTTTGTTATACGAGTTAATTCTTGATATACTATTCTTCCAGCTCCTAAGTTTAGGTGTCCAACCTCTGAATTGCCCATTTGTCCTTCAGGCAAACCTACAGACAAACCACTGGCATTAAGAAATGTGTGAGGATATTTTAACCAAAGCTTATCAATGTTTTTAGTATTGGCAGCATGAACAGCATTTCCAATTATTTTATTTGTATAGCCAAAACCATCTAATATAATTAGGGCTGTCATTGACTTTTTCAAGATTATTCCCCCTATAAAAATTAATAATTAACAAGTGCTGCAAATTGATCTGCTTTCAAACTTGCTCCACCCACTAAGGCGCCATCAATATGAGTTTGTCCCATTAACTCTTTTATATTGTCAGGTTTTACACTGCCTCCATATTGTATTCTTATTTTTTCAGCTATGCTTTGATCTGATAGTTCCTTAACCACTTCCCTTATCCATCCACATACCTCGTTAGCATCATCACTAGATGCTGTTTTCCCTGTTCCTATAGCCCAAATAGGTTCATAGGCAATTATTAAATTGCTTATTTCTTCCTGCGATAAACCTGCTAAGGCATTTTTAACTTGAGTGGTAACAACTTCCTTAGCCTTATTATTTTCTCTTTCTTCAATGGTTTCTCCAACGCAAACAATTGGATTTAAGTTTAGTTTTAATGCTTTAATTACTTTTTTATTAACCGTTTCATCTGTTTCATTAAAGTATTGCCTTCTTTCAGAATGACCTATAATAATATATTCTATGCCCAGCTCCTTTAACATCTCCCCGGATACTTCTCCTGTATAGGCTCCACTTTCTTCATAATGCATATTTTGAGCTCCAACTTTAATAGGAGATCCACTTGTTAATTCAACAGCTGCTTCTATAGAAAGGTAGGAAGGACATATTACTATATCTACATTAGAATCCACAACTAATGGCTTAAGATTTTCTATTAGATCCTTAGCCTCCTTTATAGTATTGTTCATTTTCCAGTTTCCAGCTATTATTGGTTTTCTCATTATTATTACCCCCTATTAATAATTATCTTGTAAAACCTTTATTCCTGGCAATTCCTTTCCTTCCATCAACTCCAGCGATGCTCCCCCACCTGTTGATATGTGAGTCATTTCCTCTGTAAGTCCGAATAATTTAACCGCCGCCCCAGAGTCTCCCCCACCTATTATAGTAGTACCTGAATTTTTTGCTAATGCCTTTGCAATTTCTCTTGTTCCATTTGAAAATGCTTCAATTTCAAATACTCCCATAGGACCATTCCAGACTATTGTTTTACTTTCTTTAATAGCATTAACAAATTGTGCACAGCTCTCTTTCCCTATATCTAGACCCATAAATCCCTCAGGGAATTCTTTTATGGAAACAGTTTTATGATTTGCATCTGCCTTAAACTCCTTTGCAACAACCACATCATTTGGTAGCAATAACTTCACTTTTCTTTCCTTAGCCCTATTTAAAATATCTTTTGCCAATTCTATCTTATCTTCTTCTAATAAAGAAATCCCTATTTCAAAGCCTTGGGCCTTTAAAAAGGTAAATGCCATACCACCACCAATAATAAGGGTATCCACTTTATTTAATAAATTATTAATTACTCCTATTTTATCAGATACCTTAGCCCCTCCAAGAATTGCAGTAAATGGCCTTTCTGGATTTTCAAGGGCCTTACCCATCACCATTAATTCCTTTTCTATTAAAAAACCCCCATAGGCAGGTAGAAATTCAGCTATACCCACAGTAGAAGAATGAGCTCTATGAGATGTGCCAAAGGCATCATTTACAAAAATTTCTCCTAGGTCAGCTAATTCTTTAGAAAAAGAAACATTGTTTTCTGTCTCTTCTTTCCTAAATCTTACATTTTCTAATAGTACTACATCCCCTTCTTGTGCTTGAGCTACTGCTTCTTTTACCTTTTGTCCAACAACCCTTTCTTCTGAAACAAATATAACATCCCTATGTAAATAGCCTGATAAGGCTTTAGCAACTGGCTTTAAACTAAATTTAAGATTAGGTTCTCCCTTTGGTCTTCCTAAATGTGATAATAAGATAACCTTTGCCCCGCTATCTATTAAAAATTGAATAGTTGGTAACGCAGACACTATTCTTGTGTCATCGGTTATTCTATTGTCTTTATCTAAGGGAACATTAAAGTCTGCCCTCATTATTATTCTTTTCCCTTTCACATCCACTTCTCTAATACTTTTTTTGTTAAGCATACCTAACCTCCTTTAGCACATTATAGGTCCGGCCCCATAGTAAACACTATAAAACCGGACCTTTTGTCCTGTAGTTTATAAAAACAAATTTATTATATGCCCTTTTCACCTATATATTTAACAAGGTCAATTACTCTATTAGAATAACCCCATTCATTATCATACCAGCTAACTATTTTAGCTTTGTTGCCTCCGATTACCATAGTAGAAAGCCCATCAACAATTGATGATCTGGGATCTTGTTTATAGTCTATTGATACTAGCGGTTCATCACTAAATCCTAATACCACATCATCAGCAGCTTCCCTTAAGGCTTGATTTAATTCCTCTGCCGTTGCTTCTTTTTCTAATTCAAATACCACATCAACTACTGAAACAGTTGGAGTAGGTACTCGCATGGCCATTCCATTAAGTTTTCCTTTTAATTGTGGCAATACTAAAGCTACAGCCTTTGCTGCTCCTGTAGTTGTTGGAATAATTGATTCGCCAGCAGCCCTAGCCCTTCTTAAATCAGAGTGGGGTAAATCAAGAATTTTTTGGTCATTAGTATAAGCATGAACTGTTGTCATTAAACCAGATTTTATGCCAAATCTTTCATCTACAACCTTTGCTACTGGAGCTAAACAGTTAGTAGTACAGGATGCATTAGAAATAACATGATGATTTTGCGGATCATATTTCTCTTCATTTACGCCTAATACTATGGTAATATCTTCACCCTTTGCAGGTGCACTTATGATTACTTTTTTTGCCCCTGCAGTAATATGTTTAGATGCTTTTTCCTTAGTAGTGAAAAGTCCTGTAGATTCTACCACTACATCTATCCCTAAATCTCCCCAAGGTAATAATCCAGGATCCCTCTCTGCAAACACCTTTATTTCTTTTCCCTCTACAACTATTGCACCTTCTTTTGCCTCCACCTTATATGGAAATACTCCCCCTACGGAATCGTATTTTAATAAATGGGCTAAAGTTGATGGATCTGTTAAGTCATTTATAGCTACAATATCAACCTCTTCTATATTTCTTAAGAAATATGCCCTTAATACATTCCTACCTATTCTACCAAATCCATTAATTGCTACCTTTACCTTCATATATACTCCTCCTTAGTTTTATTTACTTTTAATTATAGCTTTTGCTGCACCTTCATCTGTTATTAATATTATGTCTTTTCTGATTTTACAATTAGCCTTAATTGCTTCAGCTTTTTTTGCTCCGGCAGCTACTGCTATAGGATAGGGAATTTTTTTAAAATCTTCTACACCTATACCAACACTACTGGAACGATATATTACATTACCATTCATATCAAAATAATGGCCAAAAGCTTCTGCAATTGCATTACTTTTTATAAGAAACTTTCTTTTTTCATCTAATAGGCCTCTTCTTTCAGCTATTTCTTCTGCCCTACTTACCCCGTATATTAACACATCTAAACTCTTTAATTTGTTAAGGGTTTCCTTTACAACCGGATTTGCCTTTAATGCTTCTAATACTTCATCTTCTACATCATCTGGCATATGTATTAATTCATATGATCCATTCAGTTTATCTGCTAGTTGGGCAGCTATATTATTTGCCTGCTTGTTTGCATCCCTCCCCATTCCTCCTCTAGCAGGAATAACTAGAACATTTGATAATCTTTTTGGTGTCATACCTTCTGCTACTGCTAATACGCTAGAACCACCTGTTACACCAATTATCATATTATCTTTAAGTATAGATTTAATATATTTTGCTGCTTCTATCCCCAATAAATCTATTGCCCTTGGATTATTATCGATATTTCCAGGTACTATTTTTAAGTTTTCTATAGACAAAACTTCTTTAGTTTTTGCCTCTAAATAAGATAATCCCCTTAATTCATATAATAACTTTTGTAACTTTTTTATTATTAGTTCCCCTTCTTCGGTAACAATCATGCCCTGTCTTAAGATTTGAATGAGATTTTGTTCCTGCATTCTATTGGTTTCTTTTCTTACTAATCTCTCCCCCATATCTAGTTGGCTGGCTAATGTTCTTCTTCCTATAGGTTGAAATAAGAATATATTTGATAGAATATTATATCTATTCTCTATAATTTCCAATATTTCAGGGGCTATTATTTTTTCAAGTTCTATAATTTCTTTAATATCCATTAATAAACTCCTTAAAACAATTAAGTAATATTTAAATATATACTTTGTTAACACTCCTAATTTTATACCGCCAAGATATGGGACTATTTTAACCCAGTGGGTCATTCTAGTATTATTATATACTGTATGTTATTTATTTTCAAGCAAAAAAAATAAATAGATGGAACCCCATCTATTTATTCATATCTTTTTCTTTTAGAAGATGATAATATTCCCAATTCATCCCTATACTTAGCTATAGTTCTTCTAGAGATTTTAATTCCCTGTTTTATTAGAATATTTGCTATTTCCTGGTCACTAACAGGTTTTAGAACATTCTCCTTAGATATTATATCTTTAATCATATCCTTTATGCTTATAGAGGAAATAACATTCCCATTCTGATTTTCAATACCCCAATTGAAAAAATATTTTAATTCATATAAGCCCATTGGAGTCTGTACATATTTACCATTTGTAGCCCTACTCACAGTAGATTCATGAATGTCAAGTTTTTCTGCAATTTGCCTCAAAGTTAATGGTTTTAATGACTTAACCCCTTCTTTAAAAAAGTTTATTTGAAATTCCAATATTGCAGAAATAACATTATATAGTGTATTTCTTCTTTGTTCAATATTTTTTATAAGCCACATAGCAGATTCAAGTTTTTCCTTTAAATATTTTGAAGTAATGGAAGAGGAGTTCTCTGACTTCAATATATTTTTATAAAAATCGTTTATCTCCAATCTAGGGGCTGTAGAATCATTTATTATAATAATATATTCATTTCCAACTTCCCTTATAAATGCGTCAGGGGTTATATATCTTACTTCATTTTTACCAGAAAATAATCTTCCAGGCTTAGGTTCTAAGGTCTTTAGAAAATCCTTTATATTCTGAATTTCCTCAAAAGATAAATTTAAATCTTTTGAAATAGTTTGAAATCTATTATTAGCTAGGTCTTCCAAATATAAGCCTACAATCTTCTCCATAGTCTCATCCCAATACTGTGATTGCTTTAATTGAATAATAAGGCATTCCCTTATATCTCTAGCTCCAATCCCTGGTGGATCGAAACTCTGGATAATATCCAATATATTTTTTATATCATCCTTATTTTCATTTAATATAGCAGCTATTTCATCTATTTCTATTGTTAAATATCCATTGTTATTTATGCTTTCTATAATGAATTCCCCTATTTTTCTACAATTGTAGGGTAAATCTAATATATTTAGTTGAAACATTAAATGATCTTTTAATGTGGTATGATCCTTTACAAAATTTTCTTGGCTATATTCCTGTTCTTCATAATTTATGGATCCACTAGAATAGTAAGGCTCATTATGTTGGAAATATTGTTCCCAATCTATCTCTTGATTTTTACTTTCTACTTCATTAAAATCAGGACTCTCTTCCTTTATCTCAATAATAGGATTTTTTTCTAATTCTTGGGCAATCAAATTATTTAATTCAAAGGAAGATAATTGCAGTATTTCAATAGCTTGCCTTAATTCAGGTGTCATTATTAATCTTTGTTTCTGTTCTAAATGTAATCCAAAATTAAGTGCCAATAATCTTCCCCCTTTTTTTCTTTTGCCTTTATTATATCATATTTTACAAAAAATCCTATTGCAAAATTCATTCCAAAAATAAGAAATTACCACTATTTTTATTTCGTAAACAAGCTCTTCCACTTCCTCCTTATAAGACTGGGCCTTCTTGTATAAGATAAAAGCCACCTTTTCCAGTGGCTTTAATAATTATTTATAATTTTCAGATATATACTTTTCGGCATTAACACCTGCGATAGCACCATCTGCTGCTGCAGTTACAATTTGTTTTAAAGATTTTTTTCTGACATCCCCTGCTACAAAAATTCCTGGTACATTAGTTCTCATTTCTTCATCTCCAATTATATATCCCTCTTCATCTATATCTACCAGTTCTTTAAATAATCCTGAATTAGGAACATAACCTATATATACAAATACCCCATCTACTTTTAATTCTGAAATTTCCCCTGTTTTTTTATTCCTTAAGATAAGGGATTGGACTATTCCACTGCCTTTAACTTCTTCCACTACTGTATCCCATATAAAGTCAATTTTCTTATTATTAAAGGCCTTTTCCTGTATTGATTTTACAGCCCTTAATTCATCCCTTCTATGAATAATAGTCACTTTATTCGCAAATCTTGTAAGGAAGATGCCTTCCTCAACAGCTGCATCCCCTCCTCCAATAACAGCAATATCTAAACCTTCAAAGAAATCTCCATCACAGGTTGCGCAATAAGAAATACCCTTACCCCTATATTCTTTTTCTCCTTTAAACCCTGCTAGCCTAGGTTCAGCACCAGTGGCTATAATAATGGTTTTAGTATAATATTCTTCCTTATTAGTTTTTATAAAAAATCCCTTGTCTAACTTCTCTATCTCAGAAATTTCTTCTTGAACTATTTTAGCGCCAAATTGTTCGCATTGTTCCTTCATCCTCTTTGTTAATAAGGGACCAGTAGAATTCTCTATGGAACCAGGATAGTTATCAATAAAGTTTGTACTTTCTGTTTGACCACCTATTATACCTTTTTCGATGATTAAAGTATTGAGTCTTCCCCTTGCAGCATAAAGTCCAGCTGATAAGCCTGCTGCACCCGCTCCTATAATAATTGTATCCAATTCTTTAGTCATTTTTTATTACTCCCTTCTATAACTATATACCTATATACCCAATATTAGAAATTAACAATCTTTAAAATTAAAATATCTTGTTTCCGTCTTTTTCTAAATCCAAAACCGTCTTACTAATATTAGTGGCGTGGTCAGCTATTCTTTCTAAATTGCTAACAATATCTAAAAATATTACACCAGAACTAGGATGGCATAATTGTTTATTTAATCTTTCTATATGGCTGTCCCTAAGAGATTCTTCCAAATTATCAATCTCCTGTTCCTGGGAATAGATTGTCTTTGCTAATTCTATATCATCATTTTCTAAGGCAGTAATACTATCCCTCAATACGCTACCCACACGGGAGGCCATATCTTCTAATTCACTAATAGCAATATCAGAAAAGAAAAGATTATTATCAATAGAAAGCTGGGCAAGTTCTGCAATGTTTTCTGCATGATCCCCAATCCTTTCTACATCATTTGTAGTGTGATACAGATTTGTTATCTTTATATTATCTCTTTCTAGTAAATTGGAATTGGATAGTTTAATCAGATAACTTGTAATTTCTCTTTCCAATGAATTTATACTCTGTTCTTTGTCTAAAACTATTTCTATCAGTTCTTCATCTTTATCAAAGAAAGCTTTCACTGCAGTATTAACATTTTCTAAGGAAAACTTAGCCATTCTAACTGTTTCTTTTACAGCTTGTCCTACTGCAATTGTTGGGTTTTCCATTATTCTATCATCTAGATACTTTAATCCCCCTAAATCTTCCTTTTCCTCTCCAGGTAAAATTTTCTCAGACAACTTAACAATGGATGGAGCAAAAGGCAATAGGAGCAATGTATTTAAAATATTAAATATAGTATGTACGTTAGCTATTTGTCTAGCTACATTGGGGACTATATTCCCTTCCATCAATGTGGTTCCAGAAATATTTGCTATAAAACCATAAAAAGGATTGTTGCCAGCAGAAATTAAACTAATCAATCCCAATGCTAATAGTGCCCAAATAGTACCAATAATTTTTATTGAAAAGTGAATAATAGCAGCTCGTTTAGCTGTTTTAGAGGCGCCTATACTAGATAACATAGCCGTTACACAGGTTCCAATATTTTCTCCTAATAATATAGGTACAATTAGTGCCAGTACTGATACCCCAGGCACATTACTAAATGCTCCTGACATAGCCAATACTTGTAATAAACCTATAGAGGCACTACTACTTTGAATAATAGCAGTTAATACAAATCCTGCTATAACCCCCAATATGGGATTTCTGCTAAAAGAGATTAATAAACTCTTAAAGCCCTCATGGTCCCTTAGAGGTTTCATGGCTCCAGCCATAAAATCTATTCCTGTAAATAAAATCCCAAATCCCAATATTATCAAGCCTGTTTGCTTGATTTTTTTTCTCTTTGAAAATAAAAACATAATAGACCCAATGGTAATAGCTATAGGAGCAATCTGTGATAGATTAAGAGCAATCATTTGAGCTGTAATTGTTGTACCAATATTAGCTCCCATAATAACTCCTGTTGCTTGCATTAAATTCATTATGCCTGCATTCACAAAACCAACAACCAATACAGTGGTAGCACTACTGCTTTGAATTATCATGGTCACTATTGTTCCTACCAGCACTCCCATAATATGGTTATTGGTTAACACCTCCAAAAGTCTTTTCATTCTATTACCAGCAACAGTTTTTAAGCCTTCCCCCATCATATTCATACCATATATAAATAAACCTAAACCACCAAATAACCCTATAAACATATCTATTGTCATATAAAAACCTCCAATATTTTTTATAAGAGACCCAATATTTTTATATTAATATTCTTTTCATTATATATTAAAATTCTACTTTTATTAATATAAATACTATAACAAATATTCTAAAGGCTCTAAAGTAACCATAAAATTTAATTGTCGCATAACCTCATAAGCAATAACTGCAACTGAATTAGATAAATTTAATGATCTTGCCTCTTTTACCATAGGTATTTTTATAGAAGTATCTGGATTCTTTTTTAGTAATTCTTTTGGTAGTCCTCCAGTTTCTTTACCGAAAATAAGAAAGCATCCGTCCTGAAAACTCATATCTGTATAGTTATTCCCTCCTTTAGTGGTTGCAAAATAAAACTTCTCATCAGGATAGGCCATAAAAAAGTCCTCTAAACTATCATAAAGAAAAACCTCCAGTAAATGCCAATAATCTAATCCTGCCCTTTTTAAGTATTTGCTTTCAAGGGAAAAACCTAAAGGCTTAATTAAGTGCAACTTTGCCTTTATAGCAGCACAAGTTCTTGCAATATTCCCTGTATTTTGGGGTATTTCAGGTTCTACTAATACAATATTAATAGCCATATATCCTCCTAATTATAAGTTTCTTCCATTAATAAATAAATTAATTGTATCTAAGTTATTATACCAATACAAATATATACAAATTAGCGGAGTTTATCAAGTAAAAATTAGGGTATAAGAATATTAATCTAAAAGATTGTTTTTATCCAGTATATATAATATAATTACTATATAATAAAAAATAATATGATTTAGTTTAGGCTGTATATTACATTAAAAGGGAAACAGGTGAAAATCCTGTGCGGTCCTGCCGCCGTAAAACATCAAAGGTTTAATAATGCCACTGGGAAACTGGGAAGGTTTAAACCTATAATATGTGTTAAGCCGGAAGACCTGCCTATTCTAAAACACCATGGCTTCACAGGTAATGAGGGGGTGTTAAATAAAATTGCAATTTGTATTGGCTCCTTTCTATTGGTGAAAGGAGTTTTTGGTTTTTAAAAAAAATTAGGGAGGTTAATAATGAAAAACAAAAAACTATTATCTATACTTTTAATTTTAATAGTAGGTATAATCCTTTATTTTGGATATAACACATTTTTAGCACCAAAGGGTGTGGAGGGTTTAAAAGAAGTAACTATACAAATAATAATAAATTCTCAAAATATTAATGAAACCTTTACTTATAAATCAGACCAGGAATTTTTGTACGAATTGATGAAGGAAAAAGAAGATGCATTAAAAGCTAGTTTTGAGGAAACAAGTTTGGGTAATATGGTTACCGGTTTAATGGGATATACCGCCAATCCTGCAAGTGAATATTTTCATATTTTAATTAATAATGAAGATTCTATGACTGGAGTTGATGAAATTCCCTTAGCAGACAAAGATAAATATATATTAGAATTAAGAGAGTTTTAGTTCTTGAAAATACGAGATATTGTCCTTATTGGGCTATTTAGTGCAATTGTTACTGGTGGGAAACTAGCTTTAAGTGTTATACCCAATGTGGAAATTGTAACCCTCTTATTTATGATATACACCCTTTCATTAGGTTTTAGACGTAGTATTTTAATATCTATTGTATTCGTCACAACTGAAACCTTCTTATATGGCTTTTCCACTTGGATTTTAGGATATTATATACTTTGGCCTCTGCTAATATTTGCTACCGCTAATATTAGCAAGAAGTTTAATTCAGAATATATATATGCCACTATAGCTGGGATTTTTGGTTTAACCTTTGGAATTTATTTTTCCATTGTGGAATCCTTCTTTTATGGATGGGCTTACGGTTTAACATATTGGGTTAGGGGTATCCCCTGGGATATTGTCCATGGTACTACAAACTATATAATAACCCTCACCCTTATAAAACCATTAACAAGTATTTTAACTAACCAAATGAAACGATTTGAGCAAGTTTAATGATTAAGGCATAGTATTTCACTATGCCTTAAGGTTATAAAATATAACATATAGACTATTTTACCTTTACAGCAGTGCCATAAGCCATTAGCTCTGCTGCAGATTGCATTACTGATGCAGTCATAAATCTTACATTTACAACAGCATTTGCCCCTAATTTCTCCGCTTCTTCAACCATCCTATCAAGGGCTATATCCCTAGCTTCAGACATCATTTCTGTATATTCTTTTATTTCTCCTCCTACTAAATTTCTAAATCCAGCTACAATATCCTTTCCTATATTTTTTGAATGAATGGTATTACCTCTTACCAAACCACACACTTCTACAATTTCTTTGTGTGGTATTGTTTCTGTATTTACAATTATCATCTTAAGTTCCCCCTTTTATCTCTTATTTTCTCTATAATCAAAGCACCTATTATTACTAAAATCCCTAAAACAAGTGCTACAATACCTACCTTGACTATTATTGGAATAGAAAAATCAGACATAAATTCATATATTCCAAAACCCAATAATAAAATTATGCCTACTAATAAAAGAACTGCTCCTAAATATTTCAAAATATTTCTTCCTCCTTTTAAAAAATTTAATTATCTTCTTTTATTATATCATTTATTCCCTTTTAATAATGTGTTTCACTAGTTTTATTAGCCTTTATGGAATTATTCCTTTCCTTAGTGCCTATAACAATTATCCTATTTACAGGTTTGTAAAAATCATGATGTAATAGTTCCTTTTTTATTATATTGCCATTAGCATAGGTTAACTTATATACATTTACCTTATATCCTTTTTTGGATTCCTTTTCTACCTTTTTATAATCTGTATATTTACTATTATCTTTTTTATATATTGTCTTAGGAAGTATCTCACTTATTATTTCTGATTTTAATTCAATTTTATTTCCTCTTTTTTCTCCATATATATTTGTTACAAGAGTGTCTCCACTTAAGTACATTTCAATAAAAATAGGAGAATCCAATGTGTTTTTAAATTTCAAATCTATCCAGTCTCCTGCTATAGTCGCATCCTGTCCTATTGTTACATAGCTTACTGGAAATCCATGATGTCTTCTTTCTACTATCTCCAAATTTGATCTTATAGCAGCATTGTAGATATTAGTTGCTATTTGACAAACCCCTCCTCCAACACCATCCTTTAATTGGCCATTAATAATTACTGGTGCAGCTTTATAGCCATTATCCTTTGTCACTGGTCCTATGGTTTCATATACTGAAAATATTTCCCCAGGCAAAAGAACCT
Source organism: Eubacteriaceae bacterium (assembly GCA_012838085.1). Classification (GTDB taxonomy): domain Bacteria; phylum Bacillota; class Clostridia; order Eubacteriales; family Garciellaceae; genus DUPX01. The sequence continues at coordinate 13,545 of DUPX01000084.1, read as the reverse complement.
TGCCATTTATCATATCTGCAGCAATTTTTAAATTAGATACCCTATTTTTCTGATTTAAATTAAACTTTGTTGAAAATCCAGCTAAAATTTCCTTTATCCTTCTTAAACTAGCTTCAGTTATCCTTGGGCCCGATACCCTAATAGGCATAATTATGCTTTCCTTTGAAAAACTTTTGATTCCCTCTATTATAAGTTTTTCTGTAGCCTCTTTATCTAAGGAAATACCTTTCCTTTCTGGAGTAATTATAAAGCTACCTTCCTTATATTCAATTTTTCCGTTTACAGGCTCCTCCCTTATCTCTATAGCTAATTCATCAATCACCCTTCTTAATTGGTTATTATTTATATCTACTTGAAGGGGAATATCCTCTCCATTTTTATATAAAAAAATATATAACTTTATTTTATTGAGGATATTTCCTTCTTTTCCCCGTTTATATGCACTTTTAATGGATTTTTCTATATCAACTTCTACCCCTAATTCTTTAAAGGTATATTCCCAATTTCTTTTATCAAGAGCTAATATAAGTTTATCTTTATTTATTATTTCTCCTAATTCCTTATTCAATTTCTCCTTTCCTTGTTCTATAGTTAATTCCCCGACATTTATTCCCCTTACTCTTATATTTGGGTAGATAATATCTCTAGATACAATTATACTTAAGTATGTGAAAATAAGTAAAAAAGTAAAAATAAGAATAAGTACTGTCAATAAAATCTTTATATTTCTTATCTTAGAAACTAGGGCCTCCATATGCATTAGCCTCCTTTATAAAAAGAAATATTATTAATTTCTATTCTATCTCCTTTTATATATACTATTCTCAGCATATGGAAAACTTGTATTATTTTTTCCCTAATTTTACATAAGATTTGCACAAATAATTTATAGGGCATTCTTCGCACAATGGTCTCCTGGCCTTACAAATATTTCTTCCATGGTGTATTAGCAAATGATGGGCTTTGGACCATTCATTTTTGGGTATATTCTCCATTAACTGTTCCTCCGTTTCCTCTACCCTTTTAGATTTTGCCATGCCAATCCGATTTGAAACCCTAAAAACATGGGTATCCACAGCAATGGCCTCCTTTCCAAAGACATTACTTAACACCACATTTGCAGTTTTTCTTCCTACCCCCGGTAATTGCATTAATTTTTCCCTAGTGCTTGGAACTTTACCACCATATTTTTCTAATAGAATTCTGCTAGTTTCGATTATATTTTTGCTTTTATTTCGATAAAAACCACAACTTTTTATCATTTCTTCTAAAAATTTAACATCTAAAGAAACAAAATCTTCTGGCCTATTATAATTTTTATATAGTTTTTCCGTAATTATATTGACTCTTTTATCTGTGCATTGGGCAGAAAGTATTGTGGCTACCAAAAGTTCGAAGGGAGTGCTGTAATTAAGGGCTATTGTAGCCTCAGGATATGTATCCCTTAGTATATTTAAAACTTCCTTTATTTTTCTTTTACTTAGCATAAATTGATCTCCTTAAAAAATTTAAAAATGTTATTTTTTTTCAGCTTTATTTTATATAAAAATACATAAAATAAAGAGGACAAATTATAAATATAAAAAAATAATACCATATCTTCTTGTTAGGAGGGAACTAAATATGTATGTTATGGATAGAAACAATAAGAATGTAAAAAATGCTATGCTTATCGGGTCAATTGGGATAGGAGCAATTGCTGGTTATTCAATGTTTAAATATGTAAAAAATTCAAGAAAGCCTATGAATCGCGCAAAGAATCTACTTTCAAAGGCAAATGTTTTTAATTAATTTCACTTATTTGTTACAGGTATTTTATTCGTTAAATTACCTGTAATTTTTTTATTTCTTTTCTAATTCTAAAATGAACTTATAAAGACCAAGGATAATTATGCCTCCCCCAATAAAATGCCAAAAGGATAATCTTTCTTTAAATATTATAAAGGCCCAAAGGCCAGACCCTATCGGTTCTCCAAGTAAAGAAATGGATACTACTGTCGGAGAAACATATTCTAGTACCCAATTAAATATGGTATGTCCGAAAATTGTACATACTATAGCTAAAGCAAAAAACATTAAAAAATTAAAAAATGAATAGGGGTAAAAAGCTATTCTCTGTGCTAATCCTACAATAAATAGTATGATAGTACAACTGCCATAAACTATTGATACATAGGGAAAAATAGATAATTTTTGTCTTAGCCTTCTACCACAAAGAAAATATCCTGCCAAAAATATGCCTCCTAGCAATGCCAATATATCTCCCCTAATAGCTTCTGTTCCTATTGTCAGATCCATTAAGCCTATAATAACACTTCCCAATATAGCTATTAACCCAACTATTATAGCTTTTAAGGATATTCTTTCATTAAAGAGAAAGTAAGAGGCTATAACAACATATATTGGTTGTAAAGACATTAATACAAGGGACCCAAAGGTGGAAGTATATTTAAAAGAACTTATCCAGGTAAGAAAATGGAGGGCAAGAAAAGTGCCACTTACTATTGAAAACCCAATATCGCCTTTAGTAATGTTATTAAATTCTTCTTTCTTAAATCTTATTGAATAAGGTATCAATATAGTGGAGGTAATAGCCAATCTATAAAATGCTATAATCAAAGGAGGAGTCCCCGTATTTAAAGACCCCTTTACAAATATTGCTGAAAATGATGTAGCTATTACACCAATTATTAAAAAAAAATATGGATTGACTTTTCTCTTAATATCCTTTGTTGTCTGCATTTTATTCTCCTATTGTTATTTTTAATCTACTATAGCAATTCTTTTCTTTCATCATTTACTATTATAGATAAAACCTTGGGATTGTTTTCTATATATAAAGGTAGTGGAGGTCCAGCCTCACCATCTATATCTGTCATAATAGGATTCTTGCTCAAATAGGGCTTTATAATAAGTTTATCAGTTTGAAAAAAAATCACTTCTGGATCATTTATATGTTCTCCTCTTAATAACTTTACAAACAATTTTGCAAGTACAGGTAAATTGTAGTTTTTAAAAAGTATTACATCAAATTTCCCATCTCTTATAGATGCCTTAGGAGCAATTTTTTTAAAACCTCCTGCATATTTTCCATTTAATACTAAAAAAAATGTTAAGTCCCCTTTAAAATTATAATCAACAGATTCTAATGAAATGGAAATAGGGCGAAAGGTGGGAATTTCTTCTAGACCCTTTAAATAATAGGCTAGTTTACCCAAAGTGTTCTTTAATTTGACATCTGTAGCTTGGGGAACAGTGGCTACCAGCCCACCGCTAGCAACACTGACAAAATAGCCATCATTAATCTTACCCACATCCATTTTTATTTGGTAATTATCCATTATTATATTACAGCATTCTTCAATATTTCGAGACATACCTAAATAACTACCTAAGTCATTGGCCGTACCCATTGGTATAATACCCAGTGGAGCCTTAATATTGTTATTTACCATAATATTAATGACTTGACTAACAGTGCCGTCACCACCTGCTACAACTATAATAGTTTTGTCAATGGGGGTTATTGACTCCTTAATAAAACGCCTTTCCAGGAGCTTATCCCCCGTTCGTAAAAGTTCTACAATATAACCACTTTCTTGAAAAATCTTTATTACAAGATCTAATTCATTTCTAAATCCGCCATCTCCAGATATAGGATTGTAAATCAACTTAATCCTCTTCATTGTTTTTCACCTGCCAATAAAAGTAGTTCAGTTTTATTTAAATAACCTCCATTATTATATAGTGGATATCATCATTAACTTTGACTCCCTGGGCAAAACTTCTTAATCTTTTTAATATTTCCTGGGAAAGTTTTTCTGGTGGAAGGTGTCCATACTCCTTAAACACTTTTTTTAGTCTAGCTTCTCCAAAAAATTCCCCCCTCCTATTAGGCAGGTCGACTATTCCGTCAGTATACAATAGAACTTTATCTCCCTCTGTCAGTGGTATTTCATAATCTTTGAAATCTGGTTTGAAATCTTTGTCATATTTACAAATTGGAAATCCAGTATGCTTTAATATTTCTACTATTCCCTCCTCCTTATAAATAAGGGGATAGGTATTTAAACCAGCAGAGGAGAAAGTTAAGACTTTGTTTTTTCTATTATATATTCCATATAGCATAACTGCATACATTTCTAAGGGAAAATCCGTCTTGTTATATTCTTTATAAAGATTTGTTAACACCTTTTTAGGTGAATAAATTTTGTTTGGCCCTTCTTGAAATATTTTTTCTGTATTAATTTTTTGATTCATAAAAACTGTCATCATGGCTGCTGGTATACCATGGCCCGCCACATCCCCAATAAAAAATGCCAATTTATCATAATTTAAATCAATAAAACCATAAAAGTCTCCCCCAATTTTTTCATAGGGGATGTACTCACTATAAACTTCTAAACTATCATAGCGGTTATGTTTGATAGGCATAATAGCCTTCTGTATCGATTTTGCATATTCCATATCCCTTACCATATCTAAACTTGCTTCATTAATTTCTTCCGTTCTTAATCTTACAAGCTCCTCTAGATTATTAGCATACCTACTAATTTCCCTTTCTGCTCTATCCAGCCTACTATAAGGAAAATCAATATTAAAAATAAACAAAACCTTAAATATTGCATAGGAAGCAATCAATTTATATATATGGCCTAAAAGATTATAAGAATCATAAACATTAAAATAATTTATAAAGGATAACTCAGAAAAAATACTAATAATTAAAGCTGAAAGAAATAAAGGGAGAACTTCTGCTTTTGTATTTCTATATTCTATTAGAAACATAGTAAAGCTAATAACCAGCATAACTATAATAATATACTCTAAAAATTGTTTGGTTTTGGTAAGACCATATCCTTCTTTAAATAGCAGGGGAAAATTATCTGGAAAATAACTTACATAAAAAAGAATAAATAGTGAGAGAAATAATGGAATCCCTGCTATTGCCCATGTTTTCGTGTTTTTTATCTTAATTCTAATGGGAATAAAACTACTAATTAGTATTCCTCCAGCAAATCCTAACCTGCCAATTATCCAATACAAGGTAGCTGATTGTTTAGAACTATCTACAATTAAACCAGGCATACCATCATAGGAGAAGGTATGCCAAAAATCAATAGCACCTACAAAAAGTAATACCCCCGCTAGCACCTTCATCCTCAATCTTCTATCTCTTTCACCTACATAGAAAATTACTAAAAAGCTAGCTATATACATTATAATGCTGGCAAATTCTATAATTGTATGAATGATCAAATAATGATTTTGTATATAAACATGATATACTATATCTTCTAAAAAACTGACTAGATAAAATACCCCTGCAGATAATGCAAAACTAATTATTATATTTCTATAATCTGAGAGAATACCGATTTTTAGAGGGTTAATACCTTTAAGTGTTTTTTTGATTTTAGAATGCATTTAAAGACCCCCTTTTTATATTTTGATTCTCTTTTTTAGCTTTATATTGCCAATTATTTTTATTTGCTTTTTATTTATCTAATAATTATAACATATTTTAATCAGATAATAATAATTATGGATGATAAATATTTCCTCCTATAAATTCCCGTAGGATGGAGTTTTGTAAGATAGAGCTTTCATCATTGATATCTACAAAATACTTTAATAGCTTTAACAGCCTTTTAGCCTCACTATAATAAGGGCTATCTTCAGCTATCTCCCTTAATAATGGCTCAGCATATTTCTTCAATACTCCCAACTCATAAAATAATGCAGAATTAAACATAATATCAGCATCCTCCTGGAAGGGGAAAATATTCTTTTCTTCCCCTCTTCTAACAGCTGCCCAAGTTTTAAGAGTTTTTAAAGCATTATTATTCCTGTATCTGTTGTCCCTTACCATTCTTCTTATTAATCTGGTATCCGTTGTTGGTATCCTATTATGTTGGTCTACATTTAATTGGGTTAGAGCGCTTATATAGATTTTGTATTTATTTTCCTGGGGTATCTCTTTTGTCAATTTATCATTTAATCCATGAATTCCTTCTATGATTATAGGCTCATTCTTTTTTAATTTAATTATACGACCAACATATTCCCTTTTACCAGTGATAAAATTATATCTTGGAAGGTGAACCTCTTCCCCTTGTATAAGGCTAATTAATTGATCATTAAATAGATCTACATCAATGGCATCAATGCTTTCGAAGTCATATTCTCCATATTCATCTAAGGGGGTAAATTCTCTTTCTATAAAATAATCATCTAAAGAAATAGCTATTGGTTTTAACCCATTAATTCTTAGATGGGTAGATAATCTATTTGCAAAGGTAGTTTTACCAGAGGAAGAGGGCCCAGCAATTAATATGATTCTTTTGTTCTCAATGTTTTCATATATTTCATCAGCTATTTTGCTGATTCCTTTTTCATGATTAGCTTCAGCCACTCTAATTAATTCTGATATCTTCTCTGTTTCAACACTTTCATTTAAAACAGCTACATCATTGACCTCTATTATTTCCGCCCAATGGGAGTATTTTCTAAAAATAGAAAATAACTTTTCCTGTTCTACAAAGGTAGGAGTTTTTTCAGGGCTTTCTATGGTAGGAGATAATAATACTACCCCTGGTAGATAGAATTTTAAATCAAATTCCTTTAATAAACCTGTGCTAGGAGCCATAAAACCATAAAAATAGTTTTGATAATCTTCCAGGCTATACATATTGATTTGGTCTTCCTTGCGATATCTTAATAAATTAATTTTGCCATATTCCTTATTGTCATTAAAAATTTCCATTGCTTCTTTTATGCTAACTTTCTTCTTTATAAAAGGTAGATCAGATTGTATAATTTCCTCCATCCTATGTTTTATTCTTTTCACATCATATTTTGTAAGGGCCTTTTCCCCGTGTATCTCACAATATATCCCCTTTCCTAAAGAATGTTCAACACTTAATTGTCTATTAGGAAATAAATCCCGTGTAGCCTTTATCAAAACAAATATTAAACTTCGTTGATAAATTCTTATACCATCTACTGAAGTCAAGTCTATAAAGTCTACTTGAGCATCCTTTTCTAGTGTATGAAAGAGTTCTTTTAAGTCCATATCAACTTTAGCTGCAAATATTTGAGTTTTGTATAAATTTTGTCTTTCTCGACTTAGTTCTAATAAACTTATTCCTTTTGGATATTCACCTTTTGTACCATCAGAAAAAGTAATAATTATTTTTTCTTTATTTTTCATGTAAAATCCTCCTTTATTAGATAATTACATCTTGTGATTCTTCCATTTCATCCATCGCCATGTTCACCAATTCATCGCAGCGATTGTTATATTTATCATCGCTATGACCCCTTACTTTTATAAATTTTACCTTATGAATCTTTGTCAATTGGTATAATTCCTTCCACATCTCCTTATTTCTTAATTCCCCACTTTTACCCCTTGTCCAACCTTTCTGTTGCCAGCTAGATATCCAATCTTTTTGAAAGGCATTAACAACATAAGCAGAATCGCTATGTAAATTAACTTTACAAGGTTCTTTCAACATTTTTAATCCTTTAATAACAGCTAATAATTCCATTTGATTATTAGTAGTGTTTTTAAATCCCTCTTTGTATTCTTTTATATAATCTCTTTTAGGATAAATTAGTACAATTCCAATTCCACCCACATTATTTTCTGACCCATTATCTCGACAGCCTCCATCAGTATATATAATTATTTCTTTCAAATTGATTGCTCCCTTCTATCTCTTTTAAGCACCAAATATTTATTCAAGGTCTCTAAATAATGAATGAATACCCCTTTATTATTTGGTATTATAAATTCTGGATTACATTCCTTAAAAGAAATTGATTTTCTACCTCCCTTTTTCGCTCTTTCCCAAAAAATCTTTAAGTCTTCAAAGGGAATAAAATAATATTCATCTATTACTTGGAAATATGCAATTATAAAAGCTATTCCCTCCTGTTTTGTAAAATTCTCCATAAATTCAATCTGATGGGGGTGGATATTAGATATAGGGAGGCTTTTTCGAGTTGTTTCTTTAGCATCAAAACATATAGGTATCCCCTGAACATTGCCCATATAGTCCACCGTACTTTTTTGTTCAAAATAAGCTAGCTTTATTATCCCTTTTGTCTTATCGAATTCCACCGGCTTTATAGAGGTAGGGATTTTTTGGATTATTGCCAAATTCATTTTTAGATAATTTTCATTTGTAATATTTAGAATTTCTTCTAGGGTACTTCCCCTTAAACCTCTGCTACTCCAATAAGCCACTATGCTACCTCCAAACCTAACGATTTTAAAATCTCCAATAGATTGTTTGGTAAATCTGCCTTAATACTTTTACCTTCTAAATATTTTAATAAGGGTGGGCATTTATCAAACCTGATAAAATATCCATGTAAGAATTGAGATTTTAATTCATATTTATTTAAGAAAAGATTATTAATCTTTTTATTGCCATATTTAAAATCACCTATAATAGGATTTCCTTCGCTGGCAAGATGAGCCCTTATTTGATGGGAACGTCCAGTTATAAGATTGATATCCAATAGACTATAATCACCATTGGTTTTAATTAGTGTATACATTGTATGAATGAATTTAGAATCTTTCTTAGCTTGGGGAAAAACCTCTACCTTATTTGTTGAATTATCTTTTATAAGAAAGCCTTTTAACTCATTTTCTCCTACCAACTTGCCCACTACCAAAGCTAGATACTTCTTTACTATCTTATTATTTTTTTGCATTTGATTTATTGCCTTTAAACTAGAATAATTTTTTGCTACAATAATAATTCCACTTGTATTTCTATCTATTCTATTACAACAAGCAGGGGAAAATGTATTTTCATTCTCAGGAATGTATTCACCCTTTGTATTTAAGTAATAATACACCTGATCTATAAGGGTATTTTTATCCTTTTTTGATTGACTATGAACTAGCAACCCCTTAGGCTTATTAATAATAAGAATATTTTTGTCTTCATAAACTATATCCAAGGGCTTTTCAAATTTAACAATTTCTTTAATTTCTCGAAATTCATTAATGGTGTCATCATTTAGAAAAAATTGGATGGTATCACCACTTTTTAACATATAATTAGGCAAGACTCTTTTGTTATTTAATTTAATTTTCTTTTTTCTCAATAGTTTATATAAAAACCCTTTTGATGCTTTTGAAAGGTATTTTTTTAAAAATCTATCGATCCTTTGATCAGCCTCATTTGCTGTAATAGTTATTTCTTTCATAATTTCTCCCTTTTATTGTGCTAAATTCTCCCTTTTATTGTATCATATTTTAGCATTGATTATACTCTGATAAATAGTTGGTATATCAAATTAGACTATCTCTTCCCCTTTTTTTCATGATTATCAATTTGAATAGCCCCTTTAGATTCTCTTGTATAATCCTTGAGCTTTTTTATATTAATCACCCATAAATATATTACAAAGGGGATAAATAAAAACATTAATATGGAAATCTTAGATAATAAAATAAAATTGAATATCCCATGAAATAATACTGGTATCCAAAGGGACTTTCTTAAATATATTTTTCTATTTCCTTCATCGTCAGAATATTTAGCTAATGATAAATAATAACCCATGGTGATTGCAAATAAAAGATGCGCCGGTACAGAAAAAATGCCTCTATATATCCCTACAAACGGATTAATAGAGTAGTTATTTAGCACATACATTATATTTTCTATAGTTGCAAAACCAAGGGCAACATAAGCTGAATAGGCGATGCCATCTAGTCTTTCATTATATTTCCTATGATGATATACAGTTCTTAATACCACTAATCTCTTAAAAAATTCCTCTGTCCAACCTGCTACAATAAATGCAATAAAAATATTTTCAAATATTCCTATAAAATTATTAAGGGATAGTAGAAGCTTTTCTATGTATAAGGCAGGGATTACTGCTATTGCTCCATAGATAAATGTCTTAAAGACTAAGCCAATAGGTTCTTTATCATGCCTATCATGTAGATATATCCACAGCGCTAAAATTATACTAGGGACTATGGATATCAGTAGTAAATTGGTTTTCATTTTTCAGCCCCTTTCTTTTCCCTTTATAATTCCCTATTATTTTTTAAATAATCTTTCTTATTCTTTTTAAACTAGTAAAGGATTCACAAAATATATGCTTTTGAATATATTGAAATAAAGTACTAAAAAAGGGGGGGATATTATGGGTAAGAAGAATCCTATCTATTGCCATAATCACTATATACAAGGAAAAACTACCTTTAATAATGAGCATTATCACACCTATCATGATAAAACAGTAAAAATGATTACAACTAAAAATCACCACATTCATCTTATAGATTCTAAAACTAGCAAAGATGATGAACATATCCACTATATAATACACTTTACTGGTCCACCAATACATTGCTCTAAAGGACATTACCATAGTTATCGGGGAATGGTATCCTTTAATGATGGTCATATACATTGTTATAGTGGCTATACTTCTATAGAATAATTATCCACCTTAATAGGTGGAATTATTTTAATATTTTTGGGTATAAAAAGAGTGGGACAATTATTATACCTTGTTTTCCCATTTACTTATAGTATACTATAAGTAAATTATAAAAAGAATGGAGGAGTACATATGCCACTAGTAACATCAAAGGAAATGTTTGAAAAGGCCTATAAAGGAAAATATGCTATAGGTGCTTTTAATGTTAATAATATGGAGATAATTCAGGGTATTGTAGGGGCTGCCCAAATTGAAAAATCACCATTAATTTTACAAGTATCTGCTGGGGCTAGAAAATATGCAAACCCAATATACTTAAAAAAATTAGTTGAAGCAGCTATAGAAGAAACAGACCTTCCCATTGTATTGCATCTGGATCACGGTGAAGATTTCGATATATGTAAGGCCTGTGTGGACGATGGTTTTACCTCTGTAATGATTGACGGATCAAGTTTACCTTTTGAAGAAAATATTGCCCTAACAAAAAAAGTTGTAGAATATGCCCATTCTAAAGGAGTAGTTGTGGAGGCAGAATTAGGTCGATTAGCAGGTATTGAAGATGCCATTAATGTAGACGAAAAAGATGCAATATTCACAGATCCGGATGAGGCTGTAGAATTTGTGGAAAGAACTGGTGTAGACTCCCTAGCAATAGCTATAGGTACCAGTCATGGAGCCTTTAAATTCAAAGGAGAACCCCAACTAGACTTTGAGAGATTGGAAAAGATATCTAAATTATTGCCTAACTTCCCATTAGTATTACATGGAGCTTCCAGCGTTCCCCAAGAATTTGTAGAATTAACAAATAAGTATGGTGGCCAGGTGCCAGGTGCACAAGGAGTTCCTGAAGCCATGCTTAGTCAAGCCACAAAACTTGGCGTATGTAAAATTAATATTGATACAGACCTTCGACTTGCAATGACAGCTTCCATACGAAAAACCTTTGTTGAAAATCCAGAAGCCTTTGATCCAAGAAAGTATTTAGGCCCAGGAAGGCAGGCAATACAGGATATGGTTCAGCACAAGATAAAGAATGTATTAGGATCCAGTAATAAAATTTAACAAACCAAAACCAACTTCTCCTTAGAAGTTGGTTTTTTATTACTATTAAATAAAATCCTCCATAATAGCCCCATAAAGATAGTTAAATCTTTTCCCCTGATAGGATGAATCATTACTCATTTTATTTAATATTTCATCTCTAATTTTCCACCAGCTTGTATCCCAATTCATAAAAATAGTATCTTCCTCTGGAGCTCGGCCTATTAATCTTTGTATAATAATATTTGGCGATAAATATTCAAGAAACAAAATAACCCTATCTATATATTCATCCTTTGTAATAAGTTGTATCTCTCCTTTTTCATATTGTTGTCCCATTATAGTATCCTTTTCTATATATAATGAATGAAGTTTTACAAAATCAATTCCTAGGGCAGATAGCACCTTAGCATTTTCTATAACATCTATTTGTTCATCCCAGGGTAGATTTAATATTAAGTGGCAACATACTAAAAACTCATATTTTTTTATTCTTAGTACCCCATCAATAAACTCCCCTAATGAATGGCCTCTATTTATTTTGCTTAAACTATGATAATTTACCGTTTGCAAGCCTAATTCAATAGTAATATTAATCCCCTTTTCTTTAGACAATGTCTTTAGAAATGATAAATATTCTTCTCTTATACAATCTGGCCGAGTGGAAATAGACAGCTCCACCACACCATCCTGGCAAGCTTCTTTCATATACTCTTTAAATAAATCTAATGGCAAATAGGTATTGGTAAAGTTTTGAAAATAGGAAATAAACTTCTTGGCATTATATTTTTCTCCTATATATTTAATATTAGTTTTTAGTTGCTCCTGCACGCTTAAAATATTAGGAAGAGTTTCAAAGCCAGCACCTTTTTCCCCACAAAAAGTACAGCCTCCTTTTGCTATTTTCCCATTTCTATTTGGACAGGTAACAGGTATATTAATTGGAATCTTATAAACTCTTTCTCCATATTTTTCTTTTAAATATTTAGAATAAATATTATATAATTGCTTGTCTTTATTCATGGTTCACCTTCTAAATAAAAAATAAGATATTTTTTATTATATCATATGAAAATTATTTTATTAAAAAACCAATAGGTATTTTAAAAATAACACCTATTGGTTTGTAATTGTCACTATTACACTATACAAAAATTATATAATAATCATTCACAAAGGAAGGCAACTCCTCCCCATCATAGTTTATGCTGAAGATAAAATTAACCTGAAACTTTTCTCCAATCTTTTTAAGACTTTTTGAAAAGAGCTCCAGGTCTTCTAAATTTAAATTTACTATATTTAATAAATTATCAACATAAATTTCATCTATATCATAATTTCCCCCAATTAACCCTTGTAAAAAACCAAAAAATTTATCTAGGTTATTAACGGAAAATTCTTTGATGTTTATAAATCTTATATCTCTACTTAATTCAAAAATGGATTTTTCCTTCAAGTCAATAAAGACAATTTCACCCTTTGTAGTCACAATTGACTTATTTGATAATTCAAGCAATTTTCTAGTCTTTCCACTTCCCTTTTTACCGAAGACAAAACTTATCATGGTAACCACCTCTTTCTAAATATTATAAAGCAAAAGTCTTATTACAATAATAATTCTATATTTAACTAAAAGTTCCTTCTTTAATTATACAATTAGTTATTCTTTTTAAAAAAATATGCACCGAGAATATTTCCCAGTGCATATTTATAATTGTTTTTATTTTTCTGATGATGATACTTCCACTTCTCCACTATATACAGGTTTACCTACCAAGTATACAAATAAGGCAGTTACTACCATTGATAGAGGAAGTACAATCCAAATTGATAATCCAGCTGCTACTGGAATATAACCTACTACAACTGATAATACAGCAACAGCTATAGAATAAGGCAATTGAGTTTTAACATGGTCTAAGTGGTCAGATGCTGCACCCATTGAGGACAATATAGTGGTATCGGATATTGGTGAACAATGATCTCCAAAGATGGCTCCAGTTAAAACTGCCCCCACTG
>DUPX01000083.1 GCA_012838085.1 Eubacteriaceae bacterium | reverse complement strand
TGGTAGGGATAGCTTACACCTTCTTTGGGGTATGTTGGGTACATTATCTCCCCGGATTGTACTGTTCCATTAACCCTTAGGGTTCCGTCTTCATCTATGGTTACCACATCGGTGGCCCGGGCCACAAGGCGGCCAATCTTTTGCTTTCCCTCCACCTTGTAGACAAGGACATCATTCTTAACATATTGTCTTTGGAGACGGAAGCCTATAATCAAATCACCATCCTTAATGGCGGGGAACATCTCCATTCCCTTAGCCTGGGTTATTAAAAACACTTGGCTAAATAGTAGGTATCCTACTACTAGCAAGACTATGATTCTTATTAGTAGGTTTTTATAGGCTGCCTTTATTGCTGTCTTATCTTCTTTATTTTTAATATTATCTACTATATTTGATGTTTTCTCTTCTTCCACTTTACTTACCTACCTTCTGGTCATACTATGATGGGCCTTAGTCTCTGATTTTTCTCCTTCTTACTACTGTTATTCCTAGACCACCCACTGCCATAGTAAGGATTAGAATATAGGGTAGAGAGTCTAGGGATATGCCTACATCAACTTCAGTCTCTTTGTAGTTGGTTACGGTAATGGTTATACTTTCCTTTATATCGGAGATTGTATAAACCCCATCCTCAGGTGAATAAACCTGGTCACCTACTTCTACTGTGACTGTATAGCCATCAGCATTTTCTTCTTTTAGCTCAATAGTAGAGCCTTTTGGAATACCTCTAAATTCCTTTTCCCCTTCATGGACAAGGCTAAATGATGGTTGCTCTTCATCATTTATCGATACAGTGAAATCAAAGTCCCTTTCAAGGTCAGCATAATTACCTTTTATTTCTTTCCTAATTGTAACTACGTACCCTACCTTTACCTTCATTGTAGCCACAGCTTTACAACCATTAGAATCTATTACTGTTAATTCATATATTGTGTCTTCTTCTGGAGATACTGCTGGATTTTTATCTGTGGAAATTATTGTGCTATTATCCTTTACCCTCCACTCATAAGTATAGGTCCCATTTCCATCTCCACCGGTGATATTCATATAATTTTCACCGTTGGAATCTGCTCCTATACCTAGGTTGATAGAATCACCTAGGATAATATTAGCATCTGTTAGATTTACCTCTAATAGGGTTGGAACTTCTACCTTAGGAACTGGGAAAATCTTTTCCTTTCCAGCAGTGCCAAATATATCTGTATAGGTCAATTTAGCATATTCATTGGTAGCATGTTCCCCTGCAATTTCTGGCTTTGCTTTAACTTGATATGTTAGACTAGCCTCCTCATAAATAGTTCCAGGATTCCAGCTAATCTCTCTAGTAGATGAATTGTAAGTTGCTCCTGCTGGCAATGAACCTTCTACTAGTTCAAAGTTGTCGCCTATTTTATCTATAACCTTAGCATTGGTGGCCGCATAGCCTAATTGATTTGATATTTCATCAAATATTTGATCTAAGTCTTGTGCTGTTGGTGCTTCATACCAGCCCTTATTTTGAGTCTGCTGTAGTATTTGTAATGCAAGATTTCTTTCAGCAGTATTCATACCCTGTAAAAGACCTATTGTAAAAACATCTGCAACTCCATCCTGGTAAATCCCTTTACCAGCTTCAAGGGCTCGTTGGTTATGAATGTGGTTAATATCTGTACTTTCAGCATACCTATTTCCATTACTTGCTGTTGGCAAGCCGTCTGTAAACATTATTACTACCTTATTAGAGTTGGGATTATCCGAGTTTTCAATTACGCTTCTTCCTTGCAGAAAACCTGCCTCTGTATTTGTCCCACCTATTGCGGTAATTCCATTAATATCATTTGTCAGTTGATTTAAATTATTAGTTAATCCCCTTACAGTTTGGGCCTGACTTTGGGCACCATTTCCAGTTGTGGAGCTTGGGCCACTGAAGGTAACTAGGGATACCCTACTTCCTGGTATTCCACCGTCGCCTAATACCTTGGCAGCAAAGTTTACAGCTGCTTCTTTAGCATAATATAGCCTAGAATAGGATGAGAATGATGATTTTTCATTCATACTTCCTGACTTATCTATTACCAGTACTACATCCACTGGTGCTTCTTGGGGTGTCCCTGTAATTTTAAGATTGACTTCAAATACCCTACATAGTCCTAGTAGTCTTTCTGCCCATTTATCCACTGCAATAGTATCTTCAAGACCTCCACCAGAGCTAGACTTAACTATTGGAGCAGATATAAAGGGACTAAACATTACAGGAGGAATATCTTCTGCCAGTTCATCCTCTATTTCACCTTCATCATTGTCTTTATTTTCTTCGGCTTGCTTTGGTGGATTTTCCTGTTCTTCCTGGTCTACCGGCTCTTCCACCGGACCTAGGGGTTCTCCCTCTTCTATGACTTCTTCATCTATAACTTCTTCTAGATCTCCTGCTTCCTCTTGGTCTTCCCCTGGCTGACCTTCATCCTCTGTAGCGAAGATGGATGGGCTCCATAGGGAAAATAGCATTATGAAAATTAGTAATAGGGTTAATATCTTTGCTCCCTTATATTTCCTTTGCATATATAAACCTCCTTTCACTTAGTTCAAAAATCCTTACCTTTCTATTCCTGCAACACCACCTTTTAAGATTTTGTTGCCATTCAATATTGATTAAACATTTATTATGTCTTTAGACACAAACAGCTGCCAGGAATTTGGCAGCTGAACTATCATAACCTCTTGGGTTTTAGACTTCAAGCTTTGCGTCCCCATCTTTCAATGGGTTTGCCTTTTTCAAATAGTTTTTTTGTTATAGCTTTTGCCCTTTCTCTTTTACCACCCCCTAGAAATACAAAAAGCTGCCATCTTTGGCAGCTGAACTATCATAACCTACTAGTAAGGATGTTGAAAAACCTTGGCCTGTCTAAGATTCCTCGAAAACTCGGAATGACATCTTAAATTTCCAACATACTATACTATGGTTTTAGACTTCAAGCTTTGCGTCCCTACCTTTCGATAGGTTTGCCTTTAGTTTATTCTATTTTCTTTATCTGTAATTAGATATATATTATCCCATCTTATACACATTAAACATTTATATTCTTATATTTACCATCTTTTAATCAAATAATACCATAAATTGGGTATATGTCAATTACTTTTATTGTATTTTATTTGCTAGGTATATTATGTAGAATATTGTCGATTCAATCAAGGTATTTATTTAGGTTTTTCAGCATTATTTTCCGGGTCCTACCCCTAGGTAAAAGATAAGATTCCTCTCATTCGTTCGGAATGACGGACAAAAAGACATAGGGACCTGGACTTTCCCAGGTCCCTATATATTATTTTATTATCCTAAAAATACTTTCATATCTTCTTCCACTGTTCCCATGGGGGCTATGCCAAAGTTCTCTACTAGTACCTGGGCCACATTGGGCGATAGGAAAGCAGGCAGGCTAGGTCCTAGGTGGATGTTTTTTACCCCTAGATATAGGAGTGCCAATAGTACAATGACTGCTTTTTGCTCATACCAGGCAATATTATAAATAATAGGCAATTC
>DUPX01000082.1 GCA_012838085.1 Eubacteriaceae bacterium | reverse complement strand
TTCTAACTTGTTCTATTACATGCTCCAACATAGGTTTTCCACATACCTTATGTAATACCTTAGGTTTTTGAGACTTCATCCTTGTCCCTGCACCTGCTGCCAAGATAAGGGCAATAGTGTCTTTACCTTTTTCCATTATCTCACCTGCTTTTAATAGATTACATCCTCATTGTTCACTAATTATTATATAGCTTTTATCTTTTATTGTATACCTATACTAGTATATAAAATAATTCTTTCCAAAAAAAAAGGAGATGTCTCTCCTTTTTAGTGTTACTCTGTTGCTGCTACTGCACTTTGTTCCAAGCTTTCCTCATACTTTGATAGAATAGCATCTTGGATATATCCCCTTGTTTCCGAATTAATAGGATGGGCAATATCCTTAAACTCCCCTTCTGGAGTTTTTCGGCTAGGCATTGCAATAAATAATCCATTTTGGCCCTCAATAATCTTAATATCATGAACCACGAATTGATCATCAAAGGTTACAGATACAATAGCCTTCATCTTCCCTTCGGTATTAATTTTTCGGATACGTACATCAGTTATTTGCACGTAGCTCACACCACCTTCCCTATGTCTCAACATTCCCTTATTGTAATTACTTCATAAATAGGATATTCTTCATTAATTTAGATAATCCTTCTAAAAAACAAATTTTTTCTTAATATTCACCTTTTCTTATTGTTAATTGCTATATTAATTTAATTTATTAGATATTTTAGTTAAAATATGCTATATCATTGAGGAATTCTAATACTCTATATTTAATTTTTTCTTGAAATATTTTTTTATTTTAAATTTAAATTTGGAGCAATATGTATTTTCTTATTTTTTATATCAACTTCCCTTAGATGCAAAAGAGATACATAATTATCTACTACTTTTATTTCAGGTTGATCTGTAGCAACTAATACACCAATTCCTTCCACCTTACATTCAAATTCATCCATCAAGTCCATCATACCCTTTGCAGTACCCCCTGCCTTCATAAAATCGTCAATAATAAGTACTCTAGAATCTTTAGGAAGGGCTCTTCTAGACAAAGACATATTCTGTATTCTATTACTGGAACCTGATACATAGTTTATACTTACAGTTGATCCTTCAGTAACCCTACTATCCCTTCTGACAATTACTAAAGGGACTCCTAGTGCCTTCCCTGTCATTAAGGCTATGGGAATGCCCTTTGTTTCCATAGTCAAAACATAGTTTATATCCTTATGATAAAATTGGGTAGCTAAAATTTCTCCTATTTTAGTTGCTATATTTGGAGAATATATAATATCTGTCATATAAATAAAACCACCAGGAATTAATCTATCCTCTTTTCCTAGCTTATTACAAATGTCCTGCAAAAATTCAATGGTCTTTTCTTTATTTACTACAGGTGTATATTTAACCCCCCCTAAAGCCCCTGTTATTGTTTGTATAGTTCCTAATTGAAAATCCTCAAGAATACTTTTAGCAATAACAATATCCTCACTGATTGTGGACTTTGCAGCAGCAAATAGTTCACAAAAATAATTTAAAGTAATCACCTTATTAGGTTGGTCACTTAGAATCTTAATTAGTCCTCCGATTCGTTCATTTCTTTTTTTCTTTATATTCCCCATAGCTTCACCCCTAAATAACGAATATTTTATCTATTATTCTATATTTTATTCATATTTTTAAGGTTTTGCAATAGTAATAAAGTGTTAGTTGAAAAATTTCTTATTTGGATTAAGTAAAAAGAATTTATTTTGAAGCTATACTTTATGGTATAATTAATATGTTTTATTATTAATATTTAAATATAGGGTTATACTTATAATAGTTACAAAGATTTTCCTAGGAAAGGAAGTTAAGTCAATGTCATCTTCTTTAGATTTAGATCTATCCTCCTATGACCATGTACATTTTATTGGCATTGGTGGTATTAGTATGAGTGGCTTAGCAGAAGTGCTAATGTATAATAATCACAAGGTAAGCGGATCAGATATCCAATCATCCTCCATAACAAAAAAGCTTGAAGCTGATGGTGGAAAAATATATATAGGCCATAGTAAAGACAATATAGAAGAAACCACCAAATTAGTAGTATATACTGCTGCAGTAAAATCAGATAATGAAGAACTAATAAGGGCAAAAGAATTAAATATTCCCATAATTGAAAGGGCACCATTTCTAGGCTATATTATGAAACAATATAAGAAAAGTATAGCAGTGGCAGGTACCCACGGTAAAACCACTACCACCTCTATGATTTCAGTAATTCTAGAAGAGGCAAGGGTAGATCCTACCATTTTAGTGGGAGGAGAATTAGATGCTATTGGAGGAAATGTAAAAGTAGGAAATAGTCCTTATTTTATAACAGAAGCCTGTGAGTATGTAGAAAGCTTCCTGCATTTTTCTCCCTATATTGGAATAATTCTTAATATTGAAGAAGACCATCTGGATTATTTTACTGATATAGAACATATTAAAAAAGCCTTTTACAAATTTGCAAAACTTGTACCTAAGAATGGTTATTTATTAGCAAAAGGAGATAGTGAAAATGTCCATTCCATCTTAAAGGATTTAGATTGTAATATTTCCACCTTTGGTCTTTCAGAGGATTGCCATTGGCAAGCTATTAATATTGGCTATAATGAATTTGGTTTTGGGTACTTTGATGTGCTTTATAGAGGTAAACACTTTGGCCATTTTCAACTTTCCGTTCCCGGTCTTCATAATGTGGTTAATTCCCTTTCAGCAATAGGTTGTGCTTATTATTTAGATATTCCAATAGATATAATAAAAAGTGGTCTGCTAGCATACAGAGGAACCCATAGAAGATTTGAATTAAAGGGAAAAATACAAGATATAACAGTTATTGATGATTATGCCCATCATCCAACAGAGATTAAAGCTACCTTGGAAGCTGCAAAGAGATATCCCCATAAAAAAATGTGGTGTGTCTTTCAACCCCATACTTACACCCGAACTATTACCTTATTAAAAGAATTTTCTACTGCCTTTGAAATGGCAGATGAAATTATTATTGCAGATATTTTTGCAGCTCGTGAAAAAGATACTGGTCTTATTCATTCTAAAGACCTAACCAAGGCAATAACAGACACAGGGAAAAATGCCTATTATTTAGGGGACTTTCAATCTATAGTCACCTTTCTTTTAGAAAATATTGCCCCCGGAGATATGGTTCTAACTATGGGAGCAGGGAATATAAATCAAGTTGGAAGTCTTTTACTTATAGAATTAGCAAAATAATAATTATCTCCCATATTTTTAACTGGAAAGATAACCTTTTGGTTATCTTTCTTTATTTATAGCTTCTCCTTTATTCTTATAAACTTTTCTATTTGATAATAAGATTTTTAAATCTTAACTCTTTCTATCCTAACTTTTCAGAATATTTAATTTTTTTAGATTATTACCTAATTTATAGGGTAAGATTTACTTAATAAAGTAGAAAGGGGAGTACCTATTTGAATGATTATAATGTAATTGGAGTATCAACTACCAGATTAGATGCTAAAGAAAAAACTACCGGTAAGCAGATCTATATTAATGACAATAATCCTCCGGGACTATTACATGCAGCTCTGAAAACCAGCACCCATAGCCATGCATTGATTAAGTCTATAGATATTTCTTTGGCAAAAAAGTCATCAGGGGTTCAAGCTATATTAACAGGAGAAGATTTCCCAGTTACCCTAGGTTTATATATGGGAGATAAACCTCCCTTAGCTTACAAAAAAGTCAGATATTATGGTGAACCAGTGGCTGCTATTATTGCCAATAGCGAACAAGAGGCTAAGGCTGCCCTCAGCCTAATCAAAGTAGAGTATGAGGAATTACCTATTATTTCTTCAGTACGAAATGCTTTGAAAGAAGATGCACCATTAATCCACCCAGATATGTCTAAATACAAACATATTGACGCCATTCATCCAGAGATAGGTAAAAACATAGCAAATCGGACTAAAATTCGCAAAGGAAATATTAAGGAAGGATTTGAAAAGGCAGATGTGATAATAGAGGCTTCCTTCTCCTTCCCTCCCAGTGACCATGTAGCAATGGAAACTAGAGCAACAATTACTAAGATAAATCCCCGAGGGGATATAGTTATAAAATCTGCTACCCAAGCACCCTTTATAGTAAAATCTCTTCTAGGTTATAATTTTGATATTCCCATAGGAAAGATTAATGTGGAGTCCTCCCCAATAGGAGGAGGATTTGGTGGAAAAGCAGGCTTACAATTAGAGGCTTTAGTTTACTTACTCTCCCGAGCTGTAGGGGGACGACCAGTAAAATTGGTCAACACCAGGGAGCAGGATTTAATAAGTTCCCCTGGCCATATAGGAATGGAAGCAGATGTGAGGCTAGGCTGTACAAAAGAGGGTAATCTTGTGGCAGCAGAGCTTACATATTTATTTGATTGTGGAGCATATGCAGATTATGCAGTTAATATTAGTAGGGCAGCTGCTATTTCTTCTACTGGTCCCTATCGAATTCCCAATGTTTCCTGTGATTCCCTCTGTGTATATACAAACCATCCCTTTGCAACAGCTTTTCGAGGTTTTGGTCATATTGAACTAGCCTTTGCCATTGAACGTTCCATAGATCTACTATCAGAAAAATTAGGAATGGATTCAATGGAGTTCCGGCTAAAAAATGCCATAGTAGAGGGAGATACCGCTCCTACCTTAAATGTGATGGATGCTAATACTGGAGATTTGCCGGAATGTATCCGTAGAGTAGGAACTATGATAAATTGGGAAGAAGGGTCTAAAATTGAAGTGTCCCCCAATAAGGTGAGGGCAAAGGGAATGGGTCTTTTGTGGAAATCACCTGCTATGCCTACTAATACCGATGCAGGAGTAATCCTGACCTTTAATGAAGATGCCAGTATAAACTTACAAACAGGTATAGTGGAAATAGGTCAAGGTACCTTTACAGCCCTAGCACAAATTGTAGCAGAGAAATTTAAGATCCCTGTTGATAAGGTTCATGTAGTAGAAGATACCAATACAAAAACCGCCCCCCATGATTGGGCAACAGCTGCCAGCAGAAGCTTAATGATGGCTGGTCGAGCTGCCATTGAAGCCTCCGATGATGCCATAGCCCAACTAAAAAGAACTGCATCAATTCCTCTACATTGTTCTCCAGAAGATTTAGAGGTGGGATATGGAAGAATCTTTCTAAAGGATGAACCTAAGATAGGTATAGATATGGAAAAAGTGGTAATGGGGTATGTATATCCCAATGGAAATGCCATTGAAGGGCAGGTAATCGGCAGGGGAAGATATATATCCAGAAGGCTATCTGGAATAAATCCGGAAACCGGTGAAGGCCAACCAGAGCTAGAATGGACCTTAGGTGCACAAGCTATTGAAGTAGAAGTAGATCTAAGTGATGGTAGTTACAATGTTCTACAGGCTGTCTGCTGTATGGATGTAGGTACCCTTATTAATCCTAAACTTGCCCATGAACAGATAGTAGGAGGTCTAGCTATGGGTTTAAGCTTTGCTCGAAATGAAGGCTTCTTATTTAATAATAGGGAACAGGTAATAAATGATGACCTCCGTTCCTATAAGATATTAAGATATGGAGAACATCCAAAATATCAGGTAGAGTTTTTAAACACTCCCCAGGGGGATGGCCCCTTTGGAGCAAGAGGATTAGGGGAACAAGGTGTTATCGGTATGCCTGGTGCCCTGTCCAATGCCCTATCTAGGGCAATAGGAAAACCACTAAATGCCCTGCCTCTTACACCAGAGTCGATATGGAAAACTATTAAGGAGGAGGATAAATAATGATACCCTTTGATTTTCAATATTATCGTCCAACCACCATCCAGGAGGTTATAAATACCTTTAATGATTTAGATTCCCAAGGTCTTTCTCCTATATATTATGGTGGTGGAACAGAAATAATAACAATGGCTAGAAAAGAAAGCTTATCCACTAAAGCTGTTATAGATATAAAAGCCCTTCCAGAAACTAAGGTCTTGGAAGAAGTAAAGGGAGAATTAGTCTTTGGCGCTGGCCTTTCCCTTAGTGAAATAATAGAAAGCAATCTCTTCACACTATTTAGCAAGGTATTAAGGCCTATAGCAGACCATACCGTTCGAAATAAATTAACCCTTGGTGGCAATATTTGCGGCCGACTCCCCTATAGGGAGGCTATCCTTCCCCTTTTAGTGGCAGATGGAAAAGTAGTATTAGTAGGACCAGAAGGAAGAAGAGAAGTGGATATAAATACCGTCTTTGATAAGAGATTGCTTCTTAAAAAAGGAGAATTTCTCCTTCAAGTGAAGGTAAATAAAAGTGTAATATCTTCACCTTATTTTAATAGACGGAAGGAAAAGCAAACATTGGTAGACTATCCAATAACAAATATTGTTGCCCTTAAAGAAGGGGGTAAGATAAAAATGGCCTTTAGCGGTGTCGCCCCCCTCCCCTTTAGATCCATTGAAATGGAAAGTTTTATAAATAATAAAGAACTTTCCTCAGAGGAAAGAATTACAAAAGCTATAGAGCTTATGCCCCTACCCTTTAAAAAAGATCATTTAGCTTCTGATGATTATAGAAGGGCCCTATTGGAAAAGTCTATGAAAGAAATGTTGGCAAATCTGGAAGGGGTGATTGTATGATAGCATATAAAGATTATGCATCTATAGAATTATTGGTAAACGGGGAAAAAAGAAAAGTTTTTGCCCGACCAGCCGATACACTACTTAGGGTATTACGGGAAAAATTAGGACTTACTGGGGCCAAGCCCGGTTGTGAAAATGGTGATTGTGGAGCCTGTACTGTTCTAATTGACGGTAAACCTATAAAATCCTGTTTAACCTTAGCGGTAGAAGTTGGGAATAAAGAGATTACTACTATTGAAGGATTATCTAATACAGAAATACAAGAGGCATTCATAGAAGAAGGGGGATTTCAATGTGGCTATTGCACCTCCGGCTTTCTCCTAAATAGCTATGCCCTATTGGAAACTCACCCAGATGCAGATGATAAGACCATTAAAGAATGGTTAGAAAGTAATCTATGCAGATGTACCGGCTATGAAGGTATTGAAAAATCTATAAAGGCTGCTCAGGAAAAAATCAAAAATAGATAATATACCAAAGGCTATGATAAAAATCATAGCCTTTGTCCTATATTCTTTTCAATAAATATTAATAGGGGATAACCTAAACCATAACAGGCTATTATTTGACCAATACCAACCCAGGCCATATTGATAAAGTAAGGAATCCCTAAAACCTGTTTCAATACAAAGGGTATGATAATAGCATTTGATATTATAGAAGGAAGGGGAACTAACCTCTTATCCTTAATTCTATAGGTGATTAAAGCTGCAATTAAAGTGGCTACGCTTCCAAAAATAATATCTATTAATCCCAATGGACTATTTAGATTGGCAATTATACAACCAATAAAAAGGCCTGGTATAGCAGCAGGGGTAAAATATGGCAGTATAGTCAAGGCTTCAGCTATTCTAACCTGAATAGCCCCATAACTTATTGGTGCCAACAATAAAGTCAAAACTATATATACCGTTGCAATAACTGCCCCCTGGGTTAAATAACTTATTTTCTCATCTGTCAATATTTACAACTCCCATAATTTTATTTATATATTCTTTTTTTAATTATCTCTTTGCCGTCCATCCTACCATCCTCTACCCCATAGCCTTATTCTACCTCAATAACTCTATTAATCTCTTTTTATAACCTATAAACTCTGAAGTCAAAGTCATTTCCTTTATCCTTGGTCTAGGGAAATCTATTTTTATTTCATCTACTATAATAGCAGGTCGGTGGGATAAAACATAGATCCGGTCTGATAAATATATGGCTTCTTCCACATCATGGGTAATAAATAGGGCAGAATGTTTGAACTTCTGCCAAATATCTAGTAGCCATTCCTGCATATTAGACCTACTTATAGCATCTAATGCGGCAAAGGGTTCATCCAATAATAAAATATCACTATCTATTAAAATGGTTCTTAATAGAGCAGCTCTTTGCCTCATTCCCCCAGATAATTGATAGGGATAAGATTTCTCAAAACCTTCTAATCCAAATATTGGAAGTAGTTTTTCCACCCTTTTTTTTCTATCTTTTCCCCTTATACCTTGTATTTCAAGGGGTATACAAACATTATCTAACAAGTTTCGCCAGGGCATCAATAAGTCCTTTTGGGGCATATATCCTATCTTTTTGTTTTGCTTTTCTATAGATACCCCATCTATCTTTACTATTCCCCCATATCCCTTTACTATCTTAGTAAGTATATGGAAGATAGTACTTTTACCACAGCCACTAGGTCCAATTATAGATACGAATTCCCCTGCATTTAATGTAATACTAATATCCTTTAGAACCTTTAGTATCTTATCATCCTCTTGAAAGGTTTTATTAACATTAGCCATATAGACTTTTTCCACCATTATATACACCTCTATTTACTTAGAAGCTATTGACTATAGAAATTCATTAGTAAAAGCTTTAGAAGTATCAATCTTTCTCTCTATTAAGTCATTTTCAAATAACCAATTTGTGTAATTATCCCATACCTCTTTTTTCTGTACTCCCCATTTTTCTGCATCCTCCTGATATCGTCCACTAATCAACTTTTGACTAGCCATCACCAATTCTTCATCTAGTTCAGGAGCATTTTCTAGTAGAATTTCACCAGCCTCTTGAGGATTTTCGATTGCAAATTCATAGCCCTTCACAACAGCTTCCATAAATCTCTTAACTAGATCAGGATTATTTTCAATATTATTCTCATTAGTTATGATTACTGGTGTATAATAATCTAAATTCTTGTCTTCTTTCCCTAAGGCTATATAGTTTAATTCTATTCCCCTAAGCTCTGCTTCTACCCCTGCCCAGGTTTCAAATTGCCATCCAAAATCAATATCACCCTTTTCACTAGCTATGAAGAAATCCGTTTCCCCGCTAGTAATTATTTCCACTTTCTCCACATCTCCACCATATTTCTCCATTAATGCCTTTAAGGTCGCCTTTTCAATAGGGGACCCCCATCCTCCATACTTTTTCCCCTCAAAGTCCTTTGGAGTTACTATTCCCTTATCCTTAAATGAGGCAAATCCTGAACTATTATGCTGTAAAACAGCTGCCAATGAAACAATGGGGAAATCCTCCAATCTGGCTAAGGTTACCTGTTCTTGATAACTTACACCAAAGGCAGCCTTATTACTTGCCACCAATTGTTCCGCCGTACCTCCTTGGGGTTGTATGATTTCCACCTCTAAACCAACATCTTTAAAAAAGTGCTTATCTTTTGCCACATATAATCCAGTATGATTTGTGTTTGGTGTCCAATCAAGGGTTATAGTAACTTTTTCTAATTCTTCCCCCTGGGGATTACCTTTTTCATCATTACTGCAGCCAGTTATAATTAATATAGAAATCATTAATAGTAAAAAAAATATTTTAGATTTTCTCATTTTCAACATCCTTTCCATTTTTTTCTAAATAACAAAGATTATTATCATTGTTTCCTACAACACAAGACCATATATGTTAACTGATCAAATTCTTTATTTGCTACAGATGACTTCCTTAGCGATGTAATTTACAAAATATTCCTTGTAATCATATTAAGAACCATCTAACAACTATCCATTTCTTATAATTCCCTATTCCAGGGCATTAATTTTCTTCCTACCCATTCAATAATTTTAAAAAGGGCTATACTCAAAAGTACTACTATTATTATTGCTGCGAATAAGTCTGAAGTCTTAAAAGAGCTCATGGTTCTAGTCATAAAAATACCCAAACCCCTTTTTGCTCCTAGCCATTCTCCAATAATAGCCCCCATAATACTATAAGTAGCAGCTATTTTTAATCCTGCAAAAAAAGATGGTAAGGAATAAGGTAATTTAACCTTTAAAAAAACTTGAAACTTATTTGCTCCCATTATCTCCATAATATCCAATAAATCCTTGTCCACAGTGGCAAGTCCTTCCACCACACTTACAGATATGGGGAAAAAACAAACAATGACCACTACCACCACCTTAGGCAAACTCCCAAAGCCCATCCATATCATAATAAGTGGGGCTAAAGCTATAATTGGTATAGTTTGAGAGATTACTAATAAGGGATATAGGCTGACTTTGAATAATTTCCATTGATTCATTATTATAGCAATAACCAATGCAAAGATAATAGCTATGATAAACCCTATCCCAGCTTCATAAATTGTAGTTAAACTATGTAGCCATAAAATATCCTTTGACCTAATCAGGGAACTAACTATATCCGTTGGACTAGGTAAGATATATTCTGGAATTCTTAAAAAATATGTTATCCATTGCCAAAGGATAACCAATATAAGTATGGTAACCACTGACACATATTTTTCTTTTATCTTAATAGATTTAAACAACCTATCCTCTATATCTTCCGATCTTTTCATCCATAGTCACACCTTCTGGTTTGTAATCAATCTTTACTATTGAAATTACCCTTTGGGCACCTTCCTTAACACAGATTTCCTGGGCCTTCTTCACTATATCTAATAGTTCATCCATATTACCCTCCATAGTGGTTTCCATAGGACCTACCTCATATCTAACACCACTTCGGTCAATAAGTTCTATTACCTTATCCACCACTGGATATATTTTATCCTCAGGTACAGAAGGTAATACTTGTAAGCTTATATTTACCTTTGCCATCTTATCACTTCCTTTCACTATTAATAAATTTTACTATCCTTATGACTGCTCCCTTAAAACCCTAAATATAGAAAGATTTTACAATTAGTTAAGTAAAAAGCTGTTACCTGAATTGGTAACAGCATAATAGCAAATTTCCTACGCTGGCATTATCCAGATCAGGTTAAGGGTCGGAAAAATTTCCCTCTCAGCCAGAAATATCTAGCTCCCCACTTATTTATAATATTAATTTAATTATAGACCTTTTTCCATAAAAAAGCAAATACTACATAATAAAGTTATAAATACACTTTGACAATTTCTTATTCAATTATTCAGAACAATACATGCTATACGGCTTGCATATTTATAATATAGATATTTAACTAGCAAATGATTATTTTAAAAAACATCTTATACTTTAGCCTTATT
>DUPX01000002.1 GCA_012838085.1 Eubacteriaceae bacterium | reverse complement strand
TCCTAAAAATAGAAATCCTATTACAGGCCAAAAAACAATATTAATACAAAGGCTATCTAAACCATCTATAAAGTTAGTAGCATTTATTATTCCAACTATCCATATTAAGGTAATTAATCCATCAATAATAAAAGCTAATAAGGTATTATGGGTTATTAGTGAGCCCACCTCTAGTTTTATGCCAGAACTTATTAATAATATTGCTACTAATGCTTCTACAATTACTTTCCATAGTACCTTTAAATTTTTAATATCATCTAAAAGTCCCATAAGCAAAACCAATATTGAAGTAACAAAAATAAGATATATTTTAAAATCTCTATACAAAAAAATATTAAACATACAATAAATCCAATAAATATTCCAACTCCACCTAATAAAGGAATAGGTTTATTATGAATCTTTCTGCCATTGGGATTATCAAAAATCTCAAATCTTTCTGCCAATAGTTTTATTAGGGGTGTTAATAAAAATGTTATTATAAATGAACAAAAAAGGGGCAATTCTAGCACCCCCAATCTAATTTTTAAAAATATAATTTCATTACCCTGTAATTTGGGAGCTATATGCTGTTGATATATATTATGTTATTACTTAGCTTTCGTTACATTTGGACAAAAAAAAGCAGCTTCGCTGCCTTCCCTATCTAATTCATTATTGCTTTATATGTTATTTTCATAGAATGAACCTGATTTATAACAAAACCTTTAATTTTATTCCTATTGGAACCTAACTTTTCTATCATCTTTTCTATTCCTTCGAGACTTGATTCCCCAAGGGTTTCAATTAGGATGATTTCATCAGTCCACTGGGCAAGTATAAAAAATTCCATCTGATGTATAGTTGAACCTCCATTAATCATAACTATATCATAATCCTTTATTAGACTATCTAATAACGGCTTAACCTTATTAGATATCAATAACTTATAGTCATCCTCCCCAATTATACCCATTGAAATTATATCAAGATTTGGTATATTTGTCCTTCTTACAAAATTTTTATAATACTGACCTCTGATGTTTTTCCAATATTTACTCCACTCTTCATCATCGGTATTTTGGTGCTGAAATTTCTTTAAAAGGTCTATCCATCCTATGTTGTTTTCAATATTAATATCTTCATTTAGATATGGATTATCGAAATTATAATCTAAAACTAAAACAGTTTTTCCCAAATATGCTATTAGATTTGATAATGGATTTAAAAAATCACTTGCCACTTTAGAGGATAAAGAACTTAACATTAATATTGTTCCAGTATACTTATCTAGTTCCCCATTGAAATAATTAATTACAAATTCAATATATGGTAAATTATTTTCCCTATTCCTATAGGAAACTTTTGCTAAAATGGGCAGATTAAACCGATGCTCTAGCTCCCCTATATTCTCTAAAGTATTGTCTATGTATGTTAAAAGATATATAATTATTATCCCAATTACTAATCCAGTAAAAATAGATATTAATAAGTTTAGCATAACATTAGGCCGTATTGGGTGAATAGGAAGTTTTGGATAGCTGATAATTTGTACATTATTAATATTTAGAATGTTTTTTATCTCCTCAATAAATGCATTTAAAAATACATTTGCCTTTTCTAGTGCACCTTGTGGATCTGTATCTTCTATTGTTATTTCCATCAATCTCTTTTCAGATTGATTATTTATAATAATTTGTTCACCAAGCTTTTTAACTGATATATTTAAGTCTAATTCTAGAATAATCTTTTCTAATACTGAGTCGCTTTTTGCAATAATACTATAAGTATCTACCAGCTTTTCACCTACTATAATATCATCAATGCCTAGATTTTTTGTTTCGAAGGGATTTTTTTGGTTACTTATAATTAGTGTTAAACTAGAAGCATAAATCTTATCAAGGAAAAACAAATTTAAAATGCCACTTGTAACTAAAGCTGTTAGGGTAATAATCATGAGAATCCTAAACTTTCTTTGTATTAATAAAATAGCATTTATTAATTCCACATCTTCTTACCACCTTTTATGTAGCAATGAAATATGTTCATTTATATAGTTTATGATATCAGCCATAAAAAGGTGACTTAGCCCAGCTCTATACTAATAAGCCATATTAAAAATAGCGTCTTCGACGCTTTCGCTGATGAAACTATAAGGGACCAGCAAAATTTAGCAAGCTAAATTGGCTGTCTGCTTATAGGAAACCCTAGGTTTCCTTCGACGGTTGCTATGCAAACTGAGCCCCTTCCTTAAATCGGCAGGGGATACTCCCCTTGCAATCCCTATTTTTTATTTAGTATAAAAGTAGAACTTTCCTACTAAATAAAAAAGCAAGGATATGAGTTATTACCCATTCCTTGCTATTTATTATATAGCTTCTCCTAAATATGCCTTTCTTACTTGGTCATCATTTAATAATTTTTTACCTTCCCCTTCTAAAGCCACTGACCCAGTTTCCAGCACATAACCATAGTCAGATATTTCAAGGGCTGCCTTAGCATTTTGTTCTACAAGTAATATTGTTACCCCTTGACTATGAATTTCTTTTATAATATTAAAAATATCCTTTACAATTAGTGGTGCTAACCCTAGAGAGGGTTCATCCATTGCCAGTAGCTGGGGTTTAGTCATTAATGCCCGACCTACAGCAAGCATTTGTTGTTCACCACCAGACATAGTGCCGGCCTTTTGCCATTCCCTTTCTTTTAGTATGGGAAAAAGCTCAAATACCCAATTCATATCCTTTTGTATACCTTGTTTATCCTTTCTCCAATAGGCTCCTAAAGTAAGGTTTTCCACAACTGTTAAATCAGGAAATATCCTTCTCCCTTCAGGAACTAAAGCCAGTCCATGTTCTACAATATCCTTTGTCTTAGATTTGGATATATCATTGTCTTTATATATTATTTCTCCGCTGGTGCTTTTTACAATTCCCATAATACTGCGTAATGTGGTGCTTTTTCCCGCACCATTAGCCCCAATAAGGGATACTATCTTATTATCTGGAACATCAATAGATATGCCCCTTAAAGCATGTATTCCACCATAGTGTACATTTAAATCATTAATTATTAGCATTATTCCACCCCTAAATATGCTTCAATAACCCTAGGATTATTTTGTATCTCATGGGGAGTACCCTGAGCTATGGTTATCCCATGGTCCAGCACATAGATTTTTTCACAAACACCCATTACTACCTGCATATGGTGTTCTATCATAAAGATGGATAAATCAAACTTATCCCTAATTTTTATAATGAATTCCATTAATTGATTTGATTCCTGGGGATTCATACCCGCTGCTGGTTCATCTAATAATAATACCTTTGGCTCGGTGGCCAGTGCCCGAGCAATTTCTAGTCGTCTTTGATACCCATAGGGTAAGGAAAAAGATTTTTCATCCTTAACATCTATAAGATCTACCTCTTCTAAAAGGGCCAATGATTTTTCTATCATATGTTTTTCTTGCCGTACATAGTTAGGAGTATTTACTACCGCAGAAAATGGATTGGACTTTAAGCGTAAATGATTTGCTATCAATACATTTTCTAATACAGATAATTCTTTAAATAGCCGTATATTTTGAAAGGTCCTAGCAATACCTAATTTAGTTATATTATGAGGCTTAATGCCTGTTATATTCTCTTTATTATAAAATATATGTCCGCTAGTTGGTTTATAAACACCAGTTATTACATTAAAGGCAGTGGTCTTACCAGCACCATTAGGGCCTATTAAACCAATTATTTTATTTTTTTCCAATTCCATAGTAAAGTCTGATACAGCAGTTATTCCGCCGAATTTCATTGTAATATTCTCTGTTTTTAAAATGGCCATCTTTTCACTTCCCTTCTATTTTTCATATTTTAGGCTACCTCTTTTCTTTTTTTAAATAATTTGCTTTCTAATATCCATTTCCAGCTAAATTCATTAGTACCCATAATACCCCGTCTAAAGAAAAGAATAATAACCATCAAAAGAATTGAAAAAATAACCATCCTCATCCCGGGAATACCCTTTATAACCATAAACCCTAAATCAATATTCCCATCTACTATCCTTAAAGCTTCCATGGCAACTGTCACAATAACTCCTGAAATAACACTTCCAGTTATACTTCCAATCCCGCCTACAACCACTATAAGCAAAATATTATAGGTTAAAGTAAATCTAAACATCAATGGGTCAATTGTTCCCATTAAATGGCCTAGTAAAGCTCCTCCCACTCCAGCCATAAATGAACTTACAGTAAAGGCAAATAACTTATTTCTAAATAGGTTTATTCCCATTGCTTCAGCAGCTATTTCATCCTCTCGAATAGCCTTTAGTGCTCTACCATAACTACTGTTGATTAATAGTGCCATAAAAATAATACATACTACCGCCACACCCCAGCTCCACCAAACATTTGTATAATTTGGTAGGCCTTTTAGACCTAAAGAACCGTTAGTGATATTTTGAAGGTTGGTAATAACCACTCTAATTATTTCACTAAACCCTAAGGTGGCAATAGCCAAATAGTCATCCCTTAATCTTAATACGGGAGCTGCCACTATGAAGCCAATTAAAGCAGAAATTAATCCAGCTATGATAAGAGCAGGTAAAAAACTCATTTCAATATCTGCCAACCAGGGTACAATTGGTTCTAGATAATATGCAGAAGCCTTTTGAGCAGGTGGCATAGTAAGTATGGCAGAAGTGTATGCACCTATTGCCATAAAGCCAGCAGTACCTAATGAAAATTGACCAGTAAACCCATTAATAAGGTTTAAACTAAGTGCCAATACCACATATATCCCACATAGCCTTAATATTCTGGTTTGATGGGAATTAAAAACTGAATTTAAAATAAATAATAGACTAAAAAACAATATAATTGCTATTAAAGATAAAATAATTTTTTTCTTCTTCATATTCTACACCTTCTCTGCTAAATTTTTTCCCATTAATCCTGTAGGCTTTGCTAGAAGAATAAAAATGAGAAGTATAAAGGCGAAGGCATCCCGATAACCTGAAAGGGCAGGCATAAAAGCAACTAACATTATTTCCCCTAATCCTAGAATAAAACCACCTAGAACTGCTCCCCTTATATTGCCAATTCCTCCTACTACTGCTGCAATAAAACATTTTATACCAGGCATAACCCCCATTAGTGGTATTAAACTAGGATATTTCATCCCCCACATAATTCCACCAACTGCTGCAAGGGTAGAACCTACAGCAAAGGTAAAGGTAATAATCTTATTTACATCAATGGCCATTAATCGTGCTGCTTCATAATCAGTAGATACCGCTCTCATGGCCATACCAGTTTTGGTATTATGCACTATATGCAAAAGTATTGCTAAAATGATAATAGTGATAACGGGAATTATAAAACTTAGGGTGGGAATTTTCACACTTCCTATTGTTATAATCCTATCAAATATTGCTGGTATAGGAAATGTCTTAGGTCGACCGCCAAAAAACACTATAGCAAGGTTTTCTATTAAATAAGACATACCTATGGATGAAATTAGCAAAGAAATTCTAGGAGCATCTCTTAAAGGCCTATAAGCTGCCTTTTCAACCAATATCCCTAAAATACATGTTAAAATAATTGCCAATAAAAATGCTATCCACCAGGGCAGAATAGCTGAAGACATTAAATAAAATCCAGCATATGTGCTAATCATAAAAATATCCCCATGGGCAAAATTTATTAGTCTTAGGATACCATATACTAATGTGTATCCAATTGCCAATAGAGCATAAAGGCTCCCTAGGGAAATACCATTAACTAAATGCTGTAAAAACTCTTTAATTTCCATAAAGTTTCCCCCAATATTTAGATAAATTAATTATGTTTTCTCCCACAACTATTAAATAGAATCAGTAGGTATTATAATACCTACTGATTCATTTATTGTTTTTTATGGTTCTACTGTTGTCAAATATACAAATTTCCCATCTTTTACTTCCTTAATAATAGCATTTTTAGTTGCATCTCCATTTTCATCTAGAGTGACAATGCCAGCAGCCCCTTCAAAGCCACTAGTCTTAGCTATCTCATCTCTAATAACAACAGGATCGGTAGAACCAGCCCTTTCAATAGCTTTTAGTATAACTAAATAGGCATCAAAACCTAAAGCTGTAACTGCAGCAGGTTCCTTATTATATTTCTCTTGATATGCCTCTAAAAATGTTCCTGACATAGGTGTAATAGGAACTTCTGTTGTAAAGAAGGTTGAAAGAACAGCACCTTCTACAGCCTCTTTACCAATATCTATAAATTCAGGAGTTTCCCAGGTATCTCCTCCTAAAATTGGAACATTTATTCCTAATTCTCTAGCTTGTTTTGCAAGTAATGCAGATTCAGTGTAGTTACCTGGGGCAAAGATTACATCAGGATTTTTTTCTTTTATACTTGTAAGTTGAGCAGTAAAGTCTGTATCCCCAGTATTATAATCAACTATTTCTAAAATAGCATTGTCATCACCAGTTAATTCCTTAAAGGAATTTACAAAGAAAGAGGCTAGCCCAACTGAATAATCATTGGATATTTCTCGAACGATGGCAGCAGTTTTTGCTCCCACCTCATTGTATGCATAGTTTGCCATTACCTTTCCTTGGAATGGATCTATAAAACACACCCTAAAATACCAATCATTTCCTTGGGTAACCATTGGATTTGTTGCAGAAGGGGCAACTATAGGAATTTGATTTTCTTCGGCAACAGGACCAGCTGCCATAGATAGGGAGCTTCCCCAGCTTCCAATAATTGCAACAACATTTGCATTATCTACTAAATAGGTGGCAGCATTTGCAGCCTCTACCTTTTCAGATTTATTATCAGCTATTTCCAATACTACCTTTTTCCCTAATACCTCAGGAAACATTTCATTTGCTAATTCTATTCCCTCTACTTCCATTGCTCCACCAGCAGCATTTGCCCCTGTCAATGGCTCAAAGACTCCAATTTTAATGACATCCTCATCTTCTGATGAAGTTCCCTGAGAACTACAACCCATAATTAGGGAACTTACTAGTAATACCACTAATAGTATTCCTAAAATCTTTTTCATTAAACTTCCCCCTTAGTTTACTTTTTTACTACCAATACTAGTATTTTAATTAATTTTAATATGTTTGTCAATAGGAAATAGTTGTATTCAGTAGAGAGACAGTCCAGGTTTTTTCGCTATTTTTCGATACCTACCCGGGCTTCCACCCCTTTAAAATAATAATGTTTTATTTCCTTCATCTCTGTTACCAGATCTGCTAAATCAATTAATTCTTTAGGGGCATAACGTCCAGTACATATTACTTCCACATGGTCAGCTTTATTTTTTAAAACTGCTAATAATTCTTCCAGGCTAAACAATTTAAAATATAGGGCAACATTTATTTCATCCAATACTACCAGGTCATATTCTCCCTTTACAAGAACTTCCCCCATCTTATTTAACCCCTCTTTTGCAATAGCAATATCCTTTTCGGTTGGTTCATTAAATATAAAACAATCTCTGCCAAATTGCTGGATTTCAAAATTTGGCAATAATTCTACGGCCTTTAATTCACTATAGTCCATTCCCTTAATAAATTGACCAAAAAATACCTTTTTCCCTGCACAAATAGCCCTTAAAGAAAGGCCCAAGGCCGCTGTGGTTTTACCCTTACCATTCCCAGTATAAACATGCAAATATCCTTTTCCCACTTAATACCCTCCTCAAATAAAAATTAAGCCAACAATTTAGTTAATTGTTGGCTAGTTATCATTTAGTAAATTCGTCTTCCACATATATATTTTTTTGACCAGTAACTAGAGGACAGGGAATCAATTCTTACAAATTTACCTGTACTAGGAGCATGAACGAAATTGCCTCCCCCAATATATATACCTATATGACCGGTAAATCTTACCAAATCACCAGGTCTTAAGTCATTTCGTGACACATATCCCCCCATACTTCCTTGACTGGCTGCACTATGGGGTAACCAAATACCATATTGTCCATATACATATTTAGTAAAACCAGAACAGTCAAAGCCTGAAGGGGATGAGCCCCCCCGTACATATCTTACTCCCCTATATCCTAAAGCGGTTTTTACAATAGCTGAGCCTATTTCACCTTTATAAGTAGGGGCAGGTTTTTTAATAGCCTTTGGTTTTGGCTTTGTACCTACATTTACCACCCTAGTTTGGGGTTCTTCTAGTACCTTTTCCTGTAAGATCTCCCTATCTTCTTCCACTCCATTTACAAAGGTTATCTTTGCAACTATCTCTTTTTTTCCTTTTTTACCTTCTTTTATAACCTTTTTTTGACCTACATATAATGAGGAATCCTTTTTTTCTTCTACTTTATAATTAATACTTTCATTAAATATATGCTTTTCTATTGTCTTTACATCTATAAAGGGCTTTTCCATATGTAAATTTATTATTTCACCAGGTCTTAACCTTTCCATATCTTTTCCAGGGTTTGCCTCATGTAATGATCTAAGATTTATATTAAATGATCTAGAAATATTCCAGTCATTATCACCTTTGACCACTTTATAGGTCCTTACCCCTTCAATGCCTTCAGATATTTTTTCCTCCGCCTCTTCCTTAGTGAGAATCTTTTCCGGAGAAACATTCTTGGATATTATCTCCACCTTCTGAGAAAAAGAAACTTCTAGTAAGTCAACATTGCCTTTATCATCTGTTTTCTTTACATAGGGTTTTTTTATTTCAATTAGCAATTCTTCTGCTATTTCCTCTGATGGCACTATTAACTTTTCTTCTCCATCTATTACAATTATAGCTGCAGGTTTTAATACCTCTGCTTTTTCTAATATTAAATCAAAAACCTGATCCTGTTCTAAATATAAATTCTTTTTTACCCGGACTCTTTCATATTCTATATTACTGTCAAAATGAGCCCGTTCACCATGCCTTCGAAATACTTCTTCTTCCACCTCTATTAGGGCTTCTTCTACAATGGATGTGTTTTTAACAACACCTATCTCTTCACCATTCATAGTGACTTGATAGGAGAATCCACTTTGATAAATAAAATAACTCATTGTAAAAAGAATAATGATTATTGATGAAATTACTATGGTTTTTTTAATATATCTATTGTCTTTATTATTTAAAATGCAAAAGGTTTTTAAATGTTTTTTAAGATAATCTCCTAAACCCTTTATCCAATCTACCAATTTCATTCCCCCGCCCCTAAAGTTTTCTAAAATAAATATTGGTTTTATTTATAGTTGTATTGTAACATCTTTTTATAATCTATACAAACTTTTGTTACAAATTTTTTTGCAACTTTTTACATTATTTATTTAACCCTTAATAGTATATTATTATTTAAAT
>DUPX01000081.1 GCA_012838085.1 Eubacteriaceae bacterium | reverse complement strand
AGATAATAAATAGGGAGTGGGAGTATTAATACAAAGCAAATAGGGTAAAGGAGGGAAGGGTTTTGGCAAAACTATTTTCACCATTTATTTTAAAGGATATTCAACTAAAAAACAGGGTGGTGTTACCACCTATTTGTATGTTTTGTGGGGAAGATGACGGATTAGTAACGGATTTTCATCTTATGCATTATGGTACAAGAGCCTTTGGAGGGGTGGGCCTAATTATTCAAGAAGCTACTGGAGTAGAAAGACGGGGCAGAATAACAGACAGGGATTTGGGTATATGGGATGATAGTCACATACCTGGACTAAAGAAATTAGTGAAAATATGTAAAGATTATGGAGCTAAAATAGGGATTCAATTAGGCCATTCAGGAAGAAAATGTAGGATTCATTGGGAGGACTTAATTGCCCCAAGTTCTATAGCTTTTAAGGACACTAAAGAACCTAGAGAAATGAGTAAAGAAGAAATTGTTCAAGTTGTAAATGCCTTTAGAGAAGGGGCGAGAAGGGCCTTAGAAATAGGTTATGACCTTATTGAAATCCATGGGGGCCATGGATATTTAGTAAATCAGTTTTTATCCCCTATAACTAATAAAAGAACTGATGAATATGGGGGCACTATAGAAAATAGGGGAAGATTTTTAAAAGAAGTGGTAGAAGCAATTAGAAAAGAATGGCCTATGGAAAAACCACTGTGTATAAGGCTATCGGCAGAGGAATATTTTGAAGATGGTAATCATCCAGAGGATATAATAAAGATTATAAATCTTATTAAAGATAGGGGAGTAGATATTATAAATGTTAG
Organism: Eubacteriaceae bacterium; assembly: GCA_012838085.1. Taxonomy (GTDB): domain Bacteria; phylum Bacillota; class Clostridia; order Eubacteriales; family Garciellaceae; genus DUPX01. The sequence continues at coordinate 2,479 of DUPX01000081.1, read as the reverse complement.
CTCAGGTGGTTTGGAGGCACCTAGGGAAGATGAACATCAGGGCCATCAAATAAGGTATGCAGATATCGTAAAAAAGGGCACTGGACTACCAGTAATAGGTGGAGGTTATATAATTTCTCCCCATATGGCGGAGGAAGCTTTACAAAGCGAAAGGGCAGATTTAATATTTATAGGAAGAGAATTAATAAGAAATCCCAATTGGCCCCTTCTTGCAGACTTTGCTTTAGATAATGAACTAGATTGGCCAGAACAATATAAAAGGGCAAAACCCAATTGATAGATTGAATTAAAAAGCGCCAAATTAATTAAAATTTTAAATTTCACTAATTATAATGTATACTATTGGTTAGGAAAATTTTTTAGGACAAAAACAAAACAGAACTTTGGTAGGAGGAAAAAGGATGAGGATATTTGACAGGAGATTTTTGCAATACCAATTGGCCTTTAGTAATTGGTATAACTTTAAGGTTAGAGCACTATTTTTAACCTTTATACTTGGGATAGTAACCCTATCTACTAGGAATTTAATTTATATAGCTGTGGTGCCCTTTATATATTTATTAGGCTATGGGAAATTAAAATATCTCTTTAACTTAAGCGATGAAGGCTTTTATAAGAGAATGGAAAAACAATTGGAGTTCTATCGAAAGAAAAATGAAAAATCTCGAGGAGAATATGTTTTCCAAATGGAAAAGATTCTATTTGAGGTGGAACTAAAAAAATTAAAGGTGAAAAAAGCCATAAGAAACATAGAAGAATTATTATCTGTTCGACCTAATATGAAAAGACAAGCCAATGGAATACTACTAAGTATATATTTAGTGGGTAAGGAAGAGGGAAGTATAAAGGAAATTCCAGAAGAATATATCAAACATTTAGATGAAATGGCAGAAAAAGAGGAAAGCCCAGCTACACTAATAGACTATACTCGTGCAGCAATAAAGTTAAATAATAACCAATTAGCTGTGAAATTAGCAAATAAGGCATGGGAAAAAAATAAACTATTTAAGAAACAAAGACATCCTATTTATAGATCTATTTATAATACCATTCTAGTTGCCGCCCCTTATTATTTATCCCTTGCATTAAAAAACTTGGGAGAAGAGGAAAGGGCAAAAAAGGAGCTAGAGTTTGCAATGAGAATTTCAAGGTCTAAGAAATTGCGAAAGAGTCTACAAGATTCAGAAATAGTTCTCTAGATGGAAAAAAGTAGTTGAATTGTTTTAAATATATTGTTATACTAATGATGAAAATAAAAAATCTTCAGGGCAGGGTGTAATTCCCGACCGGCGGTTATAGTCCGCGAACCTTTGTGGTTGATTTGGTGAAATTCCAAAACCGACAGTAGAGTCTGGATGGGAGAGGATAATAAGGATTCATAAAAAAAAATGCTCCTGAAGACTTTCAGGAGCTTTTTTATTTAGTATGAAGGGCTACTTTTATACTAAATTTAAAAAATGTGAATCCAAATAAGTCCCTACTTTAGACCTGAAGCAAGTTTCTAAAGGAGGAATAAAATGAAGGATTTAACAATTTTTAGCAAGGTTTTTAAGGAAACAAAAAAAATATCGGAGATTTCCACTACCAATAGAATGGTGAAGATCTCGGTATTATCAGTAATTGCTTTTATTATTATGCTCTTTGAAGTATCGGTACCACTTTTCCCAGGTTTTCTGAAAATGGATTTAAGTGATGTACCACCACTATTGGGGGCTTTTGCCTTAGGTCCTTTGGCAGGGGTAGTAATAGAGCTTATAAAAAACTTACTCCATGTTGTCATCAGGGGAACATATACAGCAGCAGTGGGAGAACTATCCAACTTTATTCTAGGGGCTATCTTTGTTTTTACAGCAGGTAGTATTTACATTATTAAAAAGGATAAAAAACATGCCATTATAGGAATGTTGGTAGGAACTATCCTTATGTCTTTAGCAGGAATATTAACAAATTATTATATAATTATTCCATTTTATACTAAAGCTATGGGGTTACCTTTAAATACAATAATTGAAATGGGCACTGTTGCAAATCCAAGAATTATAGACTTAAAAACTATGATTATATATGGTGTCACCCCCTTTAATATAATTAAGGGGACAGTGATTTCAGTAGTAGTTTCAATAATCTATAAAAAGTTATCACCTATCTTGCATAATTAGATAATAATGCAGTGGTTCTAGAACTGACCCCCATATGTTAGACTTAAAAATCTAAAATATGGGAGGTCAGTTTTTTATGGCGAAATATACTTGTATTCTTAATAGATGACCCTTATTTAAATAAATTTTAAACAATTCCCTTAATATTATCTAGTGAAAAATAATCTATTAGGGTATAATTGGAAGAAGAATCTATATAAGGGGGTTATTAGGAAGATGAAAATAAATCTAGAATTTAAATTTGTAATATCATTATTATTTGCAGTAATGGTGGCTATTTTTGCAATTCAAAATTCTGCAGTAGTAGAAATTAGCTTTTT
>DUPX01000010.1 GCA_012838085.1 Eubacteriaceae bacterium | reverse complement strand
TATAATAAATAAAGGGCTGGAAGTTGCCAAAGTATTCTATTCATTATATAATATTGTAAAATTCAATAATCAATCTATGATGGGAAATAGTAGAGACTACCTCCTTTTAGAGAGTCGATGGCAGGTGGAAATCGATAGGGGGAAACCTTGAATCCGTCCCGGAGATTTAACTATTTTAGTTAAGGTAGGCTCTTTATAGCCCCTAAGTGAATTGGGAATACCCAATTAATCAGGGTGGCAACGCGGGATAGCTCTCGTCCCTTATAGGGGATGGGAGTTTTTTGTTAAAAAAATAAGGAAAGGGAGAAAAAATGTTAGATATAAAAAGGGTTAGAAATGAATTTGACAAAGTAAAGGCTGGATTGGATAAAAGAGGGGGAGACTATGATTTAGATGGCTTATTAGCCTTAGACCAGAGGAGAAGAAAAATCTTAGGGGAGGTGGAAAAGCTTAAGAATAGGCAGAACACCGTATCTAAGGAAATACCTAAACTTAAAAAAGCTGGGCAGGATATTAAGACCATTATGGAAGAAATGAAGGAATTGTCCCAGAAGATAAAAGATATTAATAGTGATTTAAGGGTAGTAGAGGAGGAATTAAAGGATAGATTACTTTCTATACCAAATGTCCCCAACCAGGATGTACCCTTAGGTGATAGTGATAAAGATAATATTGAAATAAGAAGATGGGGAGAAGTGCCTAGCTTTGATTTTGAATTTAAGGCCCATTGGGATGTGGGAACAGATTTAAATATATTGGATTTTGAAAGGGCAGGGAAGGTTACCGGTGCAAGATTTACATTTTATAAGGGATTAGGAGCTAGATTGGAGCGGGCACTAATATCCTTTATGTTGGATTTACATAGTGAAAAACACGGTTATACTGAGGTTCTTCCTCCCTATATGGTTAATAGGGCCAGTATGACTGGGACCGGCCAATTACCCAAATTTGAAGAGGATGCTTTTAAGACCACCAATGATTATTTCCTTATACCTACAGCAGAGGTACCAGTTACCAATATGTATAGGGATGATATATTAGATGGAGAAATCTTACCTATTAAGCATGTGGCCTATAGTGCTTGTTTTAGAGCAGAAGCAGGATCAGCAGGTAGAGATACTCGGGGATTAATTCGCCAGCATCAATTTAATAAGGTAGAATTAGTTAAATTTGTTCATCCAGCCCACTCCTATGAAGAGCTAGAAAGCCTAACAGAAAATGCAGAGGCGGTACTAAAATTATTAGGATTACCCTATAGGGTGGTATGTCTATGTGCAGGAGATTTAGGCTTTTCCTCTGCAAAGACCTATGACTTGGAGGTGTGGATGCCCAGTTATAATCGATATGTGGAAATATCCTCCTGTAGTAATTTTGAAGATTTCCAAGCTAGACGGGCAAACTTAAGATTTAGACCAGCTCCTAAAAAGGGCCCCCAATTTCTTCATACATTAAATGGCTCAGGGGTGGCTGTTGGCAGAACGGTGGCAGCCATATTGGAAAACTATCAGCAGAAGGATGGAAGTGTTATTATACCTGAAAAGTTAAGACCTTATATGGGAGGAAATGATAAAATAAAATAGGGCCAACGCCCTATTTTATTTTATCATTTCTATAGTTGCTTCTATATATAATTACTAAAAAGTGTGTAGGTAAAAATTTTATTATTTATTAAAGGTATAGAAAAATTAAAGAAAAAATAAAAAGTTATTGACAAAAAATTCTTAATATGTATAATAACCTTAAGAGGAAGAAGAAGGTAAAGAGACTATCTAATAAAAGTTTATATTGGAAAATTTAATACATACCCTTTGTAATCGTTAACAATCATAAACATTTAAAAATGATTTTGTGATGATTAGTATTTAGCTATAAAAGATAGATATTAAACTTCAGAAGAAAAATTTATCTTAATTTTTTTAATCTAACCTGTATTACAACTAACAGCTGACAACTAATAAGTAGCGGAAAACAGCTAATCTAATATAGTAATAATTAAGTCCATTTAAGCTTCATAATATTAATTAACCCATCTAAGATAATAAAATATCAGCATATAATTAATTATTTATCATATCAATTAAAAAGTAGAGGTGTCTAACAGTGATTAAACCAATTAAAAAAACAAATATTAGTGAAGAAGTCTTTCTGCAAATGAAGCAGCTAATTATAGACCGAAAGTGGAAACCGGGAGATAAACTTCCATCTGAGAGTGAGTTATGCAAGCTTTTTGATGTAAGTCGCGTTACTGTCCGAAATGCCCTCCAGAGACTGGCAGCTTTGGACTTAATTAAAACTAGACCTGGAGACGGGGCATATATAAAAATGGTGGATGATACTGCTAGTTTTAACAGATTGGTGCCAATTGCTTATTTTGAAGAGAATATTGATATTATTTTAGAGTTTCGCCGTGAGATTGAATCAGGTACTTGTGCAATAGCAGTTGAAAAAGCTGATGAAAATGATATTAAGGAACTTCGAACCCTGCTTAAGCAAATGGAAGGCCTACAGGATGATTTGGAGCAACTTGCCATTGCTGATCTTGATTTTCACTATAAAATTGCACAGATTTCTCGCAATCCTTTGATTATAAAGACATATGAAATAATAGCTGATATCTATAACTCCCATATGAAACATATGGTTAAGAAAATGGGTGGTGAGTATGGAATGTACTACCATAAGAAAATTGTAGATGCAATAGAAGCTAGGGATGCAGAAAAGGCAAGAGATTATATGCGAGAGCATATAGATAAGAATCAAGATTTTATTAAAGGAATAAAAATCAATTAGAAAAAGTAGTTTGATAAAAGGAGTAGGAGAGCAAGGGGAATGGAATCTTAAATAGCTTATAGCCTTAATGGGAAATACATTGAGGGCTTAATAGAGTTCTAACATATCTAGGAGGAGGTAATTAAAGAATGAACTACACCACAGAACTGCTTACAGATTTGCGCAAAAAAGCACAGAGACTCAGAATTAATGTTGTCAAAAGTGTAGGAGTAGGAATCGCTGGACATATTGGTGGTTCATGCTCAGCAGCGGATATTGTAGCTGCATTGTATTTTTATAAGATGAATTATAATCCTAAAAATCCAAAAATGAAGGATCGGGATCGCTTTTTATTAAGTAAAGGACATGTGGCAATTCTTCAGTATGCGGCATTAGCTGAAACTGGATATTTTCCAGTTGATGACTTGTTACATACAAAAAAAGTAGGATTTCATCTTCAAGGACATCCAGATGTTATTAAAACTCCAGGTATTGAAGCAGGTACAGGCTCTTTAGGTCAAGGATTATCCATTGGTGTGGGTATGGCCCTAGGACTTAAGATGGATGAAATAAATGCGAAGGTATATGTATTATGTGGAGATGGCGAGCTGGGTGAGGGGCAAATCTGGGAAGCTGCTATGTCTGCAAAAGTATATAAATTAGATAATCTTGTAGCCATTGTAGACCAAAATGGATTACAGGCCCAAGGAACGGTAAAGGCTCGATTTGATCTTACTCCTATTCCAGAAAAATGGAAGGCCTTTGGGTGGAATGTAATTGAGATTGACGGTCACAACATGGAAGAGATTCTTTGGTCCTTAGATAAGGCAGATGAGGTTAAGGGAAAACCAACTGTTATTATTGCCAATACAATAAAAGGCAAAGGTATTAGCTTTGCTGAAAATGTAGTAGGATTCCATAATGGTATGTTGACAGAAGAAAGATATGCTCAAGCACTATCCGAATTGGCAGAATAAAAGGAGGATAAAAGGATGGATTATATAAATCAAAGAGTTGCATACGGTAACACCTTAGTAGAGCTGGGGAAAGAAAATAAAAATGTAGTTGTGCTGGATGCGGATCTATGTGGTTCTACCATGGGGAAGATTTTTGAACAAGCATTTCCCACAAGACACTTTGAAATGGGTATTGCAGAAGCGGATATGTTATCGGTTTCAGCAGGACTTGCACAAACAGGTAAGATTCCATTTGTCAATTCCTTTGCGGTATTTGTAGTAGGTCGTGCCTATGATCAAATTCGTCAAACCATTGCAATAGGCAAGCTTAATGTGAAAATAGTGGGCTCTTCTGCAGGACTTTCAGATTTTGGGGATGGTGCTACCCATCAAAGTATTGAAGATATTGCAATTATGCGGTCTCTTCCCAATATGGTTGTAGTATGTCCAGCAGATGCCAATGAAACTGTGGAAGCCACCAAGGCTATTGCAAACTATGAGGGGCCTGTTTATATGCGATTAAATCGCAATGATTACGAGAATGTGACCCAGGGAGGTAAACCATTTAAAATAGGCCAACCTTCTGTACTTAGAGAAGGTAGAGATATTGTAATTTTCGCTACAGGATATATGGTGGGGCTAGCTCTTAAGGCAGCAGAAGAGCTAAAGGATAATGTATCAGTAAAGGTGGTAAATGTAAGCACGATAAAACCTCTAAATGATGAAAAGATCATAGAACTGGCAAAAGATTGTAAAGCAGTAGTTACAGCAGAAGAACATAGTATTATTGGGGGACTGGGGGGAGCTGTTGCCCAAGCCCTTTGTAAATCTTGTAAACCTATAGAATTTGTAGGTATAAATGATGTCTTTGGCTGCAGTGCACATAATTATTTAGAGCTACTAGAACATTATAATTTAACTCAGAATTCTATTGTCAATGCTATTAAAAAGATGAATGAAACCTATTAAGAGCTTAAAGAAAAAAGGAGGAGTATAAAATGAAAATAGGATTTATTGGACTGGGAATTATGGGTAAGCCTATGGTTAGAAATCTATTAAAGGCAGGCCATGAAGTAGTAGTATATGACATTATAAAGAAAAATGTGGAGATATCTGTATCTGATGGTGCTAGAGCTGCTGAATCTTCAAAAGCAATTGCAGAAGAATGCAATCTTATTATTACCATGCTACCTAATAGCCCCCATGTGAAAACAGTTGTGATGGGGGAAAATGGAGTATTGGAAGGGGCAAAGCCCGGCACAATACTAGTAGATATGAGTTCTATTGCTCCCTTAGTATCTCAAGAAGTTGAAAAGGCTTGTGCTGAAAAAGGTGTTAAGATGTTGGATGCACCTGTTTCTGGTGGAGAGCCTAAAGCTATTGATGGTACGCTGTCTATAATGGTGGGTGGAGACAAAGCTGTTTTTGATGAGGTGTATGATGTACTAATGTGTATGGGAAGTAGTGTTGTGTTATGTGGAGACATTGGAGCAGGCAACACAACCAAGCTTGCTAATCAGGTAATAGTAGCACTAAATATTGCAGCTGTCTCAGAAGCCTTTATGCTAAGTACCATGGCAAAGGTTGATCCATTAAAGGTATTCGATGCTATTAGAGGCGGATTGGCAGGGTCTACTGTTATGGATGCAAAGGTACCTATGATTACAGAAGGAAACTTTAAACCCGGATTTAAGATTGATCTTCATATTAAAGACTTAAATAATGCTTTAGAAACAGGACATAGTGTGGGGGCACCACTTCCCCTTACGGCAGTAGTAATGGAGATGCTCCAAAACCTACATGCTAGTGGTTGCGGACAGGATGACCATAGTGCAATAGCAAAATTCTATGAAAAATTATCGGGAGTCAAAATTAGAAAGTAATCTCGAGTTTATTAGGAATACCAATAGGATATGGTCCCAATGGTTGTTTAAAAATTTCCAGCAAATTTAGGGATAATACCCTTGGAAGGGTTTATAGCTGGAAATTTTAAAAATAAACCTTTCAAAAATAAAAATAAAGGAGTGAGTATCAAAGTGAAAAAGGCTATTTCTATTCTTCTTGTACTGATGTTAGTGGTTATGCTTGCTGGCTGTGGAACCGCTGAAACAGGTGAGGAAACACCTGAACCTAACGAGGAGGCCTCAGGCGATGAAAAAGTTTGGCCAAAAACAACTCCCACTGTAACAATTGGATTTGGTGCTGGGGGTGGAACTGATACTGCAGTTCGTCCAGTGGTAGCAGAAATGGAAAAGTATCTTGGTGAAACTATTAATGTACTAAACCAGGATGGTGGTGCTTCTGCTGTGGCTGCAACAAATGTTCTTAACAAGCCCCATGATGGGTACAGTATGTTTGCAACTGGCTCCGGTGCTTTTGCAGGTTTTGGTGTAAATGGCACCAGCGATAGCACCTGGGTAGACTGGGCGTCTTTCCATGCCTTTACCGGCCCTGCTGCAATCGTTGTCAACCCCAATGGCAATATTAAATCCATGGATGACCTAAAGGACTACTATTCTAAGGGAACTCAAAACTTCGCCATAGGTTCATTCGGAAATGGCCCCCATGTACAGATTGAGGCAATCCTTAAACTTATGGGTATTGACTCTGTAAACTACATGACATTAGGGTCCTGTAGAGATGCGGGTATTGCTGTAGTTTCTGGGGATGCTGAAGTGGCAATTGGATCTTTCTCTGCATTGATTGACTTTGTAAATGCTGGAGAGTTGAATGCATTGTGTGTTACAACCGCAGATGGATGGACATTAAGTAATGGTGAAACAATTCCTTCCATTACTACCTTGGTTGATGGAGCCCAAGATATACCTCAATTGTGTGAAACTTGGCCAATTATGATTCCTCGTGATGCTCCACAAAATATTATTGATAAAGTAGAAGAGGCATTTAAACATGCTTTGACAACTGATGCTGTTAAGAAGTTTGCAGAAGAAACAGGTTATATAATTGTAGGTTACACCGGTGAAGAAGCAGACAAATTCTATGCGTTACAGACTGCTGCATATAGTTGGGTACAGTATGATGCAGGACTTGTGGAAATTTCTCCGGAAGAACTAGGTCTTTCCCGCCTAGAAGATTTTGATTGGGAAGTGGAAAAGCAAAAACTAAATAAATAAAATTAAGCATCTTTCTCTCTTAAGGTGGCATTACGCAAGTAATCCACCTTAAGGGTTAACCTAAAACTGGAGGAGATATAATGAGCCAGCAAAATAAAGAGCTAAGAAAAGCTGTTGGTGATGTTATTGTAGGAATTATACTCTTTATTATTGGTATATATGTCATAATTGAATCTTTAAATATGAAAATCTTTAAAAACTTTAGTGATGCCCCAGGTTTTTTCCCTCTATTTCTTGGGATTATTATAGCTTTTTTAGGCATTGTTTTAGTCCTACAGGCATATAAAATAGGTGCTTTTCCTTTAATTAAGGTGGTTTTATCAAAGGAAAATCTAAAAAAATTTGTCAAGGATGATAGGACATTGCGTACCGCAGTCTTGACTTTAATAATGATTATTTATATTTATGTTCTTATTGGACGAATGCATTTTGCCATTGCGACAATGTTGTATCTTGTATCTACTATGCTGTATTTGAAGTCAGCAAATTGGTGGAAAACCCTGATTATTTCAGCAATATCCACATTGCTTATCTGTGTGGTATTTCAATACGGTTTTCGCATCCCACTGCCGTAAGAAAGGAGAGATTATGTTATGACTTCAATTGCAACGCAAATGGGGCTACTTTTATCAGCATTAAATGGAATATTAACACCGGATAAAATCCTACTTATTTTTGCTGCTACTACTATGGGTATCATTGTTGGAGCAATTCCAGGTCTTACCGGTACTATGGCCCTAGCCCTTTTAATTAATGTAACTTATACTATGCAATTAGAATATGCAGTTGCCTTTTTACTTAGCGTTTATGTTGGAGCTATAATGGGGGGCTGTTACTCTGCTATTATGATTAATATTCCCGGCACTCCTGCAGCTGCAGCGACAGCCCTTGATGGCTTTCCTCTTGCTAGGCAGGGTAAAGGTGGTAAAGCAATTACTGCGGGTATTATCGCAAGCTTTTTAGGCTCAATTATTTCCTGCCTAATATTAATATTTGCCACCCCTTATATTTACACCATAGCATTAAAGTTTAGCCAGTGGGAGTATTTTTTGCTGGCATTCTTTGGAATTACCATATGTGGTAGTCTGGCTGGAGGTAGTTCGCCAGTGAAGGGCTGGATTGTTGGATTCCTAGGGTTCTTAGCTGCAATGATTGGGTTGGATACCATATATTCCTATGCCCGATTTACATTCGGAAGTAGAAATTTAATTGCAGGTATTCAATTGATACCTGCTCTTATAGGTGTATTTGGTATTTCCGAGGTCCTTATCGTACTGTCGGAAAGGGTACCATATATGCTTGAACAAAAAATTGGGTCCGTCCTTCCCAATAAAGAAGAGCTTAAACAGATAACAAAGCCTGTTGCTCGCTCTGCTATTATAGGTGCTGGAATTGGTGCAGTACCAGGAGCAGGTGAGGATATTGCTGCTTGGGTGTCTTATGATGCAGGCCGTAGAAGAAGTAAGGAGGGAAAAAAATTTGGCACTGGAAGTTTTGAAGGATTATCCTGTGCTGAAACCGCCAATAATGCATGTATTCCAGGGGCAATGATTCCCTTACTCACATTGTCAGTACCAGGAAGCCCACAGGCTGCAATGTTTATGGCTGCCATTATCCTACACGGGGTAAGACCTGGTCCTATGCTTGCTCTAGAAGACCCACAATTTCTCTACACTACTGCAATAACACTTTTTCTAGCATCCTTTGCTATGTTGATTATGGGAATTATTTTGACTAGGCCCATGGTTCATGTGCTCAAACTCAATCGTAAAATTCTGATGCCTATTGTAGTTCCTATGACAGTTATTGGTGCATATGCTACCAATGTTAATATATTTGATATCAAGGTGATGTTTATATTTGGTTTCTTGGGTTTTATCTTGCGTAAATTGGATTTCCCAATGGCTCCACTGGTACTTGGTTTGATTTTGGGTGAAATGGCTGATAAAGGATTCCGTCAAGCATTAATGCAGGGGCAGGGATCTATTATGCCGCTACTTGGTCGTCCCATTGGCCTTATATTGATAGGGGTCATTATTCTAAGTATTATCTCCGGAATGAGGAAATATGCCAAAGATAAAGCTGTCCACCAAGAGACCTCTACTGTATCAGAGGGACCTGCTCATGATTAATAATAAGGGGTGAGACTTGTGAATGTAAAGGATAAGGTGATTTTAATTACCGGCGGTGCAGGAGGCCTAGGCTCAGCGCTAGCTAAGTTATTATCGGAAAAAGGCGCTGATGTTTATATACTTGATCTAGACCAACAACGAGGAAGGGAAATTACAGAAGAGATTATAAAAAATCGAGGGAAAGCCCATTTTAATAAAATTGACCTTACCAGCGAGGGGGAATGGGAAACTACTGTAAAGGAGATTGTTGATAAGACTGGTCGGATAGATGTACTTATAAACAATGCGGGAATTAATATCCGCAAACCCATAGAAGAAATGTCCATAGATGAATGGCAAAAAATGATGTTGGTAAACACCGGGAGTATTTTCCTCGGATGTAAATACACAATCCCTGTAATGCGTAAACAGGGGGGTGGAGCAATAATCAATACCTCGTCAGTCTGTGGTCTTATTGGGCATAAATATACAACCGAAGCCTACACTGCAAGTAAGGGAGCAGTCACTTTATTCACCAAGGCGGTGGCCTCCCGTTATGCAAAGGATGGAATCCGCTGTAATTCTATTCATCCTAGTACCATCTATTCACCCTATGCAGAAGTCTTACTAAAGGATCCCCAAAGAAGAAGTGAGCGCTTAGGAGAGGTTCCCCTTGGAAGACTTGCAACCTTTGACGATGTTGCATATGGGGTTTTATATCTTGCTAGTGACGAGGCTTCTTTTATAAATGGTATAAGCCTGCCAATAGATGGAGGAACAACCTGTTATTAATTGTAGAGATTTATATGAAGATACTCTTTATAAAAGGCTAGAAAAGGAAATATATGTTACTTCCTTTTCTAGTTTTTTTGATAAAGATTATACAATAAGCTTTAGTTAATTCTTTTTACTGTTTTAGATAGACAACTAATAATATTTTGTAAATTAAAACCAGTATTATGGATATTTACAGTTTACCTTATTAAATAATAGGGTAGAAATAATTAAAATAGATAAAGGGGTGGTTTTTTGGAAAAGCAATTACAGGTATTGGAGTATGCCATTAAGATGGAAATTGAAGGCCACGACTTTTATAAAAATTTAGCTTCTAAGGGAAAGAATAAAAGAATACAGAATATTTTTGCAGGATTGGCTGAAATGGAGTTGGAACACTATGAATTATTAAAGAAGCAAAAGGATTTAATAGCCGAAGGACAATCCTTTCAAGTAGTTGACATAAAATCCATGAGAGAAAAGGACTTTTTTAAGGAAAGATTGGATAAAGAACTATCTGATATGGAGACAGGTTTGGGGGATATTTCAGTTATAAGGATGGCTTATCTTATAGAGAATGATTTAGCGGAGTTCTATAAAAAGGCGGCAAAGAATACTGAGGATCCGGCAGGTAAAAAAATGTATGAAGAGTTGGCAGATTGGGAAGAGGAGCATAGAAGAATACTATACCAAGAATACCAAAGCTATACCCAAGAAAATTGGTTTGACATGGGATTTTCACCCTTCTAAAGATAAAATAAAAGCTATGACAAAAAGTCATAGCTTTTATTTTATAATCCAAGATAGGTAATTAGAAAATCCATTCCCAATCCAGCTAATTGTTCCTTAGTTTGTAAGCCGGTATTTTTATCTAGGCCTTGTACTTCATAGTATTCATCTAGCATTTTATCAAATTTTTCCCGATCCATATATTCTCCTTTAAAGGGTCCTACATTTAGTGGTTCTTTCATTATACGTTCTGGTAAATAATCATCCTTACGGCTAAAATCTGCATGGAGGGTATTAAAGGCTCTTTCAAAGTTAAGAACCCATTCAGCCCTTGTCCACATTTGGTCAGGACTAATTTCCTCTCCAGTGTATGCTTCATACATTTTAGTATAGTTTCTAATATCAGAAAGGGCTACCTCATACCATCCTGCATCAAAATAACAAATACCGATAGAATCAATAATAACCTTATATTTTTCAAACCAGGCAACTAATTTACCCTTTCCATTATAAGAGCTTGGAATACCTGCTTCTGGATTATTAAATAACCATTTACCTACCTCTGGTGGAATTTGACGGTTCTCTGTTTGGGGTGCACCGCTTAAGTGACCACCGCCTCTAGTACTGGTAGCAATAGCTAAGGACCAGGCCTTATGGGAATGAACGCCTTGCTCATTAATTCCTACTCCCTTTATTTGCATTGCGTATTTTTCACTACCTCTCCCAATAATCTTAGAGGCATTATATACACCCTTTGCTAAGAGATCCCCAAAGTCCTTTCTTAGGGCAATTTGCTCCACTAATTTAATCAAGTCCTTAGAATTACCCCATTTTAGTTGAAGACCTAAGGTGTCTTCTTCAGTAAGAATTCCTTCTTCAAAACACTCTATTGCCCAAGCAACAGTAGCAGAAACTCCATCAACATCTAGGCCATACTTATTGCATAGACTATGGATTTTTAAAACATCAAAGGCATCATCTATATCCCAATTTGAAGCAAAACCCCTTACAGAGTTAGCATGCATACCTTCACAGGCTAACACTTCACCATCCTTTTCCATTTCATAGTAGTGAAGACAAGCTAAAGGACAATTATAACAACGGGTTCTTTTCTTTTCATAGGGCTTATATGCTTCTTCTGAAACTTTTTTTATCTTTTCTGGTTCCCAATACTCTTCTTGAAGATTTCGAACAGAGGTAGGTACCTTACCACTCCAGCCCCCTACTCCTGCCATGCCATGGGTACCCCCTTTTCTAAGGGCAGCAGAAGCGGGAGAGGAAAGTAGAACATGTCTATAGCTATCTACTACCTTATCAAAGGTGGCTTTATCGTAAATAGGTATATCCTTACTACCTCTCACCCCAATAGCCTTAAGATTTTTATAGCCTAAGATAGCACCGCTACCACCCCAAGCAAGAGCATGGGCCTTATCAATCATTACACAGGCAATCTTAGATAGATTTTCCCCTGCCGGTCCAATAGATAGTACCCTAATACTTGGATCAGAGAATTCCTCCTTAATTCTGTCCTCAGTATCCCAGGTAGTCAATCCCCATAGATGGGAAGCATCTCTAAGTTCAATTTTACCATCATCTATAAAGAGATATTGGGGTTTTGGAGATTTGCCTTCAATAATAATGGCATCATAGCCAGCTTTACGAAATTCTGGTCCAAAATCACCTCCACCGCTAGAATAACAAATTCCTCCACTTAATGCATTTTTTGTAGATAAGGATACTCTAGAAGAACCAGGGAGGGTGGTGCCGGTAAAGCATCCTGTTGCAATAATCACTTTATTTTCTTCAGAAATAGGTTTAACATCTTTTGATAATTCATTTAATAAGACCCAGGAGCCAAAACCTCTTCCACCAAAATATTTATAAAATTCCTTTGATAAAAAAGTTTTAATCTCACCGGTACTTAAGTTTATCCTTATAATTCTCCCTTCTAATACTTTCATCTCTAACCTCCTAAATAAAATAGTCGCTTATATAATTATACTATTAATAATTGTAAATAAGATAGAAATAACAAATTTTGGGCAGATTAAACAATTTCTTACATAAGTTTTTATAATAATGTCATAATTACAAATAATAGAATAGTTGTTGCTCAATATTTAAACAAAAAAGGTTTTAAGTTTGCTTATGATTTCAGCCATTCCTTAAGATATATTTGATTGATGATATCCCTATTATAAGTTTACTATATTAGATTTAGGGTAAAAAAAGCCTAGGCAATAAAAACAAAAAAGGAGTGAGAATTATGTTACTTATCAAAAATGCAACCCTTTTAGATGAATCTAATAAGATGGATATTCTAATTGATGACCAAGGAAAGTACAAGGAGATAGCTGAAAAAATTGATATAAGCGGCTATGATGAATGTGAAGTAATTGATGCAGAGGGCAGTTTAGTTACTCCCACTTTTGTTAATCCTCATATGCATTTGGACAAAGTCTATACATCCATAGGTGGACGGGAGAGCAAAGTGGAAACATTAGAAGAATCAATAAAGATAATGCATGATAGGAAGAGAAGATACACTCCAGAAGATGTAAAAGACAGGGCAGTTAGGGCCATTAAAGAATGTGTAGCCTTTGGGACTACCAAGATAAGGACTAATGTAGATATTGATAATATAGCAAATTTAGTAGGATTGGAAGGGGTAGTGGCGGCTAAGGAAGAATGTAAAGATATTTGTGATATTCAAATTGTAGCTTTCCCTCAGGAAGGTATATTTTCCAATAAGGGTACAGAGGCTCTGATGTGGAAAGCTATGGAAAAAGGGGCAGATGTGGTAGGAGGTATGCCTGCAGCAGAGTGGTTGGATTCCTATGCTAAAGATCATGTGGATTTAGTCTTTGAAATAGCCAATGAGTATAATGCCCTTATTGATATGCATATAGACCAATCAAAGGATATGTTTGATAGATCACTAGAATATACTGCAGTTCGCTCTATGGAAGAAGATATGGAAGGAAGGGTAACAGGAGGTCATTGTACCTCTATAGCCTATCAGAATCAATCCCATGCTGACAAGGTAATGGAGCTCTTAAAAATGTCGGACTTTAATGTTTGTACAAACACACAAACCCTTGCTATAATGGGTATAGATAGTGAACCTAGAACTAGGGGTGTTACTAGGATTAGAGAAATGGTGGACTATGGTATAAATGTAGCAACAGCTCAAGATACCATTTGCGATGGCTTTCATATATATGGAACAGGGGACCCCTTAGACTATGGATTGATATGTGCCTATACAGCCCAATATAATACTCCAAAGACTGCAAGAATAGTCTTTGATATGTTAACAAAAAATGCGGCGAGAATATTTGATCCAGATATGAAATATGGAATAGAAGTTGGCAATAGTGCAGATTTAAATATAATAGATGCACCAAATGTTCAAGAGGCCTTGAGATTAAGGGCATCTAGAAAATATGTAATAAAAAATGGAAAGGTAATAGCTCGATTTGAAAGAAAAGCAACTCTTTTATAGTAATTTTACTAGAGATTTAGCAGGATTATTGTCCTGCTAAATCAAACTTTTATATAGGAAAAATAAGCAAATAAAACCTTGAAATAGTGCCTTTTTAAGAAGTTTTTTTATTTGACATTGAATCACTAATATGTTAATATTTAGAGTGTCCGAAAATACGGAGGGGTGTCCGAGTGGTTGTAAGGAGCTGGTCTTGAAAACCAGTGATCTCGTAAGGGACCGTGGGTTCGAATCCCACCCCCTCCGCCATAGATAAAATGTGGAGAAGTACTCAAGTGGCTAAAGAGGTGCCCCTGCTAAGGGCATAGGCTGGGTAACCGGTGCGAGGGTTCAAATCCCTCCTTCTCCGCCATCTTTTTTATTTAGTATTAAGTAGTACTTTATATTAAATAAAAAATAGGATTTGCAAGGGGAACCTCCCCTGCCGATTTAAGGAAGGTGCTCAGGTTGCATAGCAACCGTCGAAGGAAACCTAGGGCTTATTAGCGAAGTGCCAAAGGCACCTTTAAATAATTAAATTTACATAAAGGCTGAGAAAGGGCTAGTAAAAGGTATAGAAGTTAGAGAATAGGATCTAGGCTGAAAATCCTATACAATCTTTGAACCCACCCTGGAGCTAAGACTTAAAAATCTTCGGTGTAAACCGTTATAGTATTTGAGAGAATAGAATGGATCTATTAATTAGGGTGGTACCGCGAGTAACCTTCGTCCCTTTGATGGGAAGGAGGTTTTTTTGATTCAAGGGAATTCCCCTATCCAGTTAAGAAAAGAAATAAAGTTCCATAACAATTGTCCAAGGAATCTTAGGGTTCCTTTAAGTAGATAGCCAATTAGCTGAAGGCATATTTAGATAACAAGGAGGAGTAAAATGGCAAAAAAAGAAAAGGTATTAGAAATCACACCTAGAAGTGAGGACTTTGCCCAATGGTATACGGATGTAATATTAAAAAATGAATTAGTAGACTATTCCCCAGTAAAGGGATTTATGACAATAAGACCTTATGGCTATGGAATATGGGAAAATATACAGGCGGCTTACGATAAAAGGTTTAAGGAAACAGGACATAAAAATATGTATTTTCCTCTGTTAATTCCGGAAAGCCTACTACAAAAAGAAGCGGAACATGTGGAGGGCTTTGCACCGGAGGTAGCTTGGGTAACCCACGGGGGGAATGAAGAGTTGGCAGAGCGATTAGCCATTAGGCCAACATCAGAAACCATAATCTGTAGTATGTATTCCAAATGGTTAAAATCATGGAGGGAGTTGCCTTATCTATATAATCAATGGTGTAGTGTAGTTAGATGGGAGAAGAGCACCCGCCCTTTCCTAAGGACAGCAGAATTTTTATGGCAGGAAGGTCATACCCTACATGAAACCTATGATGAAGCACAGGAAGAAACTTTAAAGATGCTGGGAATTTATCAAGAAGTGGCAGAGGAATATTTGGCTATACCTATGGTAGTGGGCAAAAAAAGTGAAAAGGAAAAGTTTGCAGGTGCTTTTTCCACCTATACAATGGAGGCATTGATGCATGACGGGAAGGCATTACAATCAGGAACCTCCCATAATCTAGGTCAGCATTTTACAAAGGCTTTTGATATTACCTTTACTGGTAGGGAGGGAGATATAGAATACCCATACCATACCTCATGGGGAATATCTACCAGGTTAATTGGTGGATTGATAATGGTCCATAGTGATGATAATGGTTTGGTTCTACCTCCCAAAATAGCACCTATCCAAGTAGTGATAATACCAGTAGCCCAACATAAAGAAGGGGTATTGGATAAGGCTTATGAGATTAAGGCAGAATTAGAGAAAGAGTATAGAGTGGAGATAGATGATAGTGAAGGATATTCCCCAGGCTGGAAATTCAACCAATGGGAAATGAAAGGTGTTCCTATTAGACTAGAAATAGGGCCTAGGGATATAGCCAATAATCAAGTGGTTATAGCCCGTAGAGATGGTGAAGAAAAGACCACCTTACCAATGGAAAATCTAGAGGAAAACATTAAAAAACTTCTAGATGATATTCAGCAAAGTTTATTTGATAAGGCATTAAAGGCTAGGGAAGAAAAGACCTTTATAGCTAAAGATATGGAGGAGTTCTCAAACACTATTAATGCCACACCAGGCTTTATAAAGGCAATGTGGTGTGGAGAGAGGGAATGTGAAGATAAAATAAAGGAAGATACTGGGGCTACCTTACGTTGTATTCCTTTTGAACAGGAGGATATTGGTTCTACAAAATGCGTATGTTGTAGTAAAGAGGCTAAGGATATGGCATATTTTGCCCGAGCTTATTAAGAATAAAAGCTAGAACAAGATTTATATTGTTCTAGCTTTTATTCTTTTATTGTCCCATAATCTTTTTATTCTATTCCATTTTTTGTAAATTTGTTGTTTGTGGAATTCAATAATGATATCTGGTAGCTTTCTTTCTTCCACTGCATCTCCAATTATTTCTGCAGGTACAAATATAGACTTGGTGTTTCTTAACTCCTCTATAAAAATTAAATGCTCATAGATGGTTAAAAGCCCCTCAATAATATTGTCCAGCCTTTTAACTTCCCTTTCATCCTCTTGATGGAGAATTAAATCATATTCATTAATTAGAGCCTTTTCCCGCAAATTTATTATATCATCATAAAGGCCTTCTAAAGGAAGATTTTCTTTTTTATTCAATACCTTATCAATTACTTCTGGAAATTCTTCCATTAACCTATTACACTCATTATAGACGGCCTCTAAAGGCTTATGGGGAAATACAAAATAATTGACCAGAAGGGCTATAATAATACCAGCAGAGGTGTCCAATAGACGAAAAACACTATATTGTAAAATATTATCATGGGATTCCAACATTATAGACAGGAAAACCACACAGGCAATAACAATGGCATTCCTCCATTTTAAAATATTACAAATGTAAATAATCAGTATAATACCTATACCTATAAGAATGGGATTGCCAGTAAGAATCAGAGCAAAAACATATCCGAAAAGGGCCCCTATTATAGTGCCAAAAAGCCTACCCTTTCCTTTATTAAAAGAGTCGCTAAAGGTTCCTTGCATGGTGATAATAGCGGCAACGGCAGCCATAAATCCAGAACTACCCTTTAAAAAGTAGCCAAAATATATACAAATAACTACAGCTAGGGCAGTTTTAAAAATACGGGCACCAATTTTCATAATTACAAAACTCCTTTATAGCTTACATATTAAATGCTTGAAATTAACCTATCAAATAATTAATTTATTATATCATATAGGCTTAGTATTTCTATATATTAAAATAAAACAATATTATAAAAATTTTTTAATAAACCTTACAGAAAATAGTATATTGATGCTATTATTAGAAAATAATAAATTGATTTATAGTTCAAATTATGTTAAGATAAACATCGTTAAGTAGCTATTGTGCCCATAGCTCAGCTGGATAGAGTGCCTGACTACGAATCAGGAGGTCGCAGGTTCGAATCCTGCTGGGCACGCCATTTTAACCTTGTAATTATGACAGGCTTCTAGAAATAAAAAGTTACTGTCTTTTTTATTTTATAATTTTTAGAACCTAACTACAATTTCATATATTAATTAAAGACTAAATTATGATTAAATCTTTTAACAATGTGTTATTCAGCTCTATTTAGGTACCCAAACTTTATATTCCAGAATATGCAAACCTTTAATATAATTTTAAAAACTCCTATTCTATGCGTTTATCATGCAAATAATAAGGCCAATAAGGGGATGGTGATCACTGAAAATAAGGTGGAGAGAAAAACCCCCTGAGAGCCTAATATTGCATTACCCCCATATTGGTCGGCAAGTACCGATACAAAGGAAGCAGCGGGCATAGCAGTAACCATTACAGGTATTGCCAACATATATACATCTTCTGCAAAGGGCTTTATAATAATAAAGACTAGTAAGGGCAATATGATTAAACGTACTAAGCTTACTATGTAAATTCTCCAATTGCTCCAAGTTTCCTTCATTTTGACTTCAGCTAGCATTCCCCCAATGACCAACATAGATAGAGGAGTAGTTGTATCCCCAACAAGGTTTAGGGTTCCATCGATAGCTTCAGGCAAATTTATATTAAAGGCAAAAAGAATCAATCCTACAAATATGGATACTACCCCTGGGCTTAAAAATAATCTGGGATTAAACTTTCCATTAGTATTTCCTTGATTTAACATCATTAATCCTATGGAAAAGGCAACAAAATTAAAGGGCAAATTATAAATCCCTACATAAAATAACACCCATTCTCCAAATATAGCACTTAAAACAGGGATGCCCATAAAACCTACATTAGATAGCATAATCATAAACTGATATACACCTAAATCTTCCTTATTCTTTGTCTTTAAAAAATAGGGTGCAAATAGGGCGACAATTAGGGATAATCCATATACACCGACTGAAATCAATAGCATCTTAATGCCTCCTGCCAACAACTCTGGAGAAAAGTCCTGATTTATTGAATTTACCAATAGGGCAGGGAGGGTGATATTTACCATTAAACCGGTTAATCCCTTAATTATTTTTCCATCCAATACTTTAAATTTTCTTCCAATATATCCAATTATAATAATAAGAAATAAAGTTAATACTTTATTGAATACCCTAATAAAATACAAAAACTCTGTCCAACTCCTTTCATTGGTTAAAAACTATTTTTTTGTGTTATTTCCATAGGATGCATTTCATAAAACTTAAATAAATTTCAATATTATATTACTACCCATTTATTCTTTGTTTTAATAATATTAAGAATAAAGGTTTTTCCTTAATAATATTTATTTTTCTTCTTTTATAGGATTATAGGGGACCTTTTAGTATAACTAATGTTTTTGTCATCTGTTAGCATTCTTCTTGTATTTGTCAACCGAAATCTGTACCAGGTGGTAAAAAATTAATTGTTACTGTTTAACAAATCCTCTGTTTCCTTTATTTTGTAAGAATACTCATTCATATAATTTTAAAAGATTTATGGGTCACCCTATCTATTATTAAAACTGTTTGTATTTCATCTTATCAAATATCCTATTTGATCTGTTAACAACAAATATTATGTTCTTTTATTCCATGCAAAAAGGTTACAAAGACATTCTCTACATTTTGGGCAAATATATCCATTACAATCTTTGCAGATTTTATCTTCATATGATAATTCAGTTTGACATCTCCAACAATGGGCTGGAGTTCTAAGCTTTTCCTATAATCCTCTTGGTCATCTGTACCTTTAATAAATGCTAACTCTTGTTTTTTTGATTTAATATTTGAAGTGTTTTATACATTCATCTTATATAAAAATATTTGATATAAAAATTTATATCAAATATTTTTATATCATTATATAGATACGGCAGGTAAAAATATAAAGGAGTAGCTAGCACAAAAGGGCCTTGGGCCCGCATAAGAAAACCACCGTCTAGGCCGATGAATAATTATTCATATTACTTTCTTCACTTTTTCCCGAAGGTAAACCCTTCTCCACTGATAAATGGTATTCATATTTGTCATTTCTTTTTCAAGGACATCATAAAACTTATAATTGTCTTTTGTGTAGTAATATTTCTCATAACTCTAATATTTATATCAATAAAACCTGTAATTTTTTTATTTAGTTCTATGGGTTCTGGGAAGTCGAAGCGATCGTAGTGCTTCTTATTTAAAAACCCAACTATATATATATTTTCTCTATTCTGAGGTATATTCCCATATTCTGATGCATTCATCCTCAAAACCTCTTCTATAACCAACTATTGAAAAGGCCTGACATGGAAAGACAGCTGAAAGTATATCTATATCAGGTATATCTTTCGGTTCTATAAAATGTATATCCCCTGGGCTAAGACAGTAGAATTCATATTTAGACTATAGGTTTTGCAGGCATATCTATCAATCTCATTAGTCCATATAATATTTCCTCCTGCTTTTTCAAAGCCCCTGCATATTCCCCCTACACCAGCAAACAAATTTGCAACTTTATAATTTCTTTCCATACCAACACCTCCAAACACATATTCTATATGATAATATTAGCATAGATGTTTTTTGCAAGGCAAGAAGTGGATTTCTTATGCTCTTCTTAATTCGAAATAATATAGGGCTTAATTTATGTTAGATTTCATAAGGATTTTAAATATAATGCTGTTATGGTTTTAGTTTAAATGTATTTTTATGGGGAACATGGGAGGTGATATGATTGGACTGAAAAGAAGAAATATTATTAAGATATTTTAAAGAAAATAAATTGCAAAGGCAAATTAATAGGGAGCTAAATATCTCTAGGATTACATACAAAAGTATTTTATAGAGTTTGAAACCAAAAATACAAAGCTACAAGAGTTATTAAGAATCAACTTCTATTACTAGAGGTGACACATATAAATCATAGAATATCAAAGGATATAAAAAATAAATTAAAGATAAAAAAATATAAGCTAAGACTACCCATCTAATGGCCCCAGGTTTCAATCCTGCTGAACACACCATTTTATTCTGCAATATTAATTATTATAGTTTTTTTCCCATCTTTCTATACATTGATTTGGCTTGAAAAGACAGAGAATAGGATTTATAATTTTATATAGATTATAAAACTATTATTAAATTTTAATCAAATTTTAATGATAAATAGATTTGTTTTAAATTTTACTTTGTTATTATAAGGTCATCAAAGATGACTGGAGGTTATTTTATGGTAACTATAGAACAAGTGGATAAGCTTAGAGAAAAGGCCAATATCTCTTATGATGAGGCCAAGAAAATTTTAGAAGAAACTAATGGGGATATTTTAGAGGCTATAATAAAACTGGAACAACAAAATCGCATCTCCTCTCCAGCAGGTGGTGGATATTATAATTCCAGGCAAAAGGTAGAAGAGGCTCCAGAACAAAATAATACTAGAAATAATAATGGACAAAATTCTGGTGCTTCCTTTAGAGAACTCTTAGGGAAGTTTATAAGATGGCTAAGGAAAATGATATCTAAAGGTAATAGTAATTATCTTCAGGTTACAAAAGGTGGAGAGAAAACCACTACCGTATCTGTTACCATTTTAGTTATAGGATTGGTATTTGCATTTTGGGTAATTGTTCCTCTGCTAATTGTAGGACTTTTCTTTGGCTATAGGTATTCATTTAATGGACCAGACCTAGGTAAAGAAAGTATAAACCAAGTAATGGACTCTGTAGCAAATGCTGCAGAAAATATAAAAAATGAAGTTAAGGGTGAAAATTCCCATGGAGAAAATTCTAATAGTTGAAGATGAAGAAAAATTAGCACGTTTTGTAGAGCTGGAGTTAAAATATGAAGGCTATCAAGTGGATAAGGCCTATAATGGTAGGGATGGACTGGAGCTTATAAAGACCCATCCCTATGACCTTGTTCTGTTGGATATTATGCTACCTGAGTTAAGCGGCATTGAGGTTTTAAGAAGAGTGCGGCAATTTTCCTCTATACCTATTATTCTGCTCACTGCCAGGGATACTGTAGTGGATAAGGTTACTGGTTTGGATGGGGGCGCTGATGATTACATAACTAAACCCTTTGCCATAGAGGAGCTATTAGCCAGAATAAGAACAGTTCTAAGAACAAGACATCTCCCACCACCTGAAGTAAAGTCAAGGGTTATGACCTATAAAACCTTGGAGCTGGATTCAGAAAAAAGAGAAGTGAAGGTGGCTGGAGATATAATTCATTTGACAAAAAAAGAGTTTGATTTACTTTACTATCTTATGAAAAATAAGAATATTGTAGTTAAAAGGGAAAGCGCTTTGGATAAAATTTGGGGTTATGATTTTGTCGGAAACACTAATGCGGTAGATGTGTATGTAAGACATCTAAGAACAAAGATAGAAGAACCATATAATTTGAAAGTAATACAGACTGTTCGGGGAGTAGGGTATCTAATAAAAGATGAATAAAGAAAATGAGAATTCCACCAAATTTACAACAAAATTAAGATCATCCCTCGTATTAAAGCTTAACTTCCAAATGATGGGCAGATTAATATCTGTCTTCTTCGCAATGAATATGATTATTATTGTTATGATGTTTTTTGTTTTTATATGGAAGGCAGAGGAAGGGGGAAAGTCCTTTCTTCAATCCCAAAATACTCCCCCATTTACTGAACAATCCATGTTCGATGATCAAGGATACGAGATTTTAGCAAAGGATTATCCAGGTAAAGGCATAAAACTTTCCAATGCTCTTCAAAAAAAACTTCCCCTAAATACAAAGGATGCCAGAAGAAGCATTGCATTTTCAAAGAATAATAAGGGTAAAGGAATTTTAGAAAAAATCTACTCCATCAGATATATTATGGAAGTTCCCTTCAATAATTCCTATTATGAAATAATCTATTTACTAGGAAGGGATATTAGGATTTTTTCTCCACTATTTTTTATTATCTTAATTATTGAACTCTCCATAATAATTATTAATACAAAGAGGGGTTATAAAAATATTAGAAAGACCCTTGAGCCTATAAATGAATTGACTAAAACTGCACAAAGTTTTAATAGGGGGGTGCCCCAAGATGTTTTGCTTAAGGATTTAGCTGGGGCTATAAGTAATATTGATGCCAATAAACTAGATAATTATATTTCTATAGATAGCTCACAGGATGAGCTTAAAGATTTAGCCAGTGCTATAAATAGTATGTTAAACCGTATTAACCATTCTTACCAATCTCAGGTACGCTTTGTTTCTGATGCTTCCCATGAACTAAGAACCCCTATATCAGTAATACAAGGCTATGCCAACCTCTTAGATCGCTGGGGTAAGACTGATGAAATAACATTACAGGAGTCCATAGATGCTATAAAATCCGAAGCAGATAATATGAAAGACTTGGTAGAACAGCTATTATTTTTAGCTAGAGGGGACAATGAAACCATACAACTCCATAAAGAAACCTTTGATTGTACTATATTAATAGAGGAGGTTATCCGAGAAACAAAGATGATTAATGATAATCATAACTTTGAGGTAACCTTAGATAGTCCTGCATTTATATCTGGTGATAAGCAGCTTCTAAAACAAGCTATAAGAATACTGGTGGATAATAGTATAAAATTCACTCCAACAGGGGAGACCATTTTCCTAAAAGTGAAAAGAAAAGATAATTCCATTCATATAATAGTCCAGGATAGTGGCATAGGTATAAGTCCAAAGGATTTACCCCATATATTTGATAGATTTTATCGTTCTGATGAATCCAGGGCAAGAAAAACAGGGGGCTCAGGTCTAGGTCTATCCATAGCTAAATGGATTATAGAAGAACATGATGGTTATTTTAAGATAATCAGTAGGATGGATATAGGTACACGCATCACCATGGTTTTTGATCAGGTGACTAATACTATTGAACAATAGCTTAGGCAAAACCTTAAATTAATGACTAAAACATCTTCCATAAAAATCTGATTAAAGGTCTACTAAAGGGGTAAATATATTAGGGACTGATATGGAGAAAATTTAAGGAGGATTTTTATGGAACTTAGTAAAAGATTAGAAGAAGCTTTAAACAAGCAAATCAATTTAGAATTAGGAGCTGCCTATACCTATAAAGGTATGGAACAATACTTTAGGGAAGAGGGCTTACCCCAATATGCTCATTTTTTTGAAGAACATACTAAAGAAGAAATAGAACATGCAGAAGATTTTAGAAATTTTATAGAGGATGTAGATGGTCATGTGGTATACCTACCTTTAGAAGGGGTATCTACTGAATACAGCTCTCCAAAAGAGGCCTTTGAAGCAGCCTTAGACCATGAAAAGATGATTTCAGCTAGTATTAGAGATATTCTTGAGATAGCAATAGAAGAAAAACACTATGCCGCAGAGAACTTTTTAAGAACTTATATTGATGAACAGGTGGAGGAAGAAAATCTATTTAGAAGTGTCTTAGATGCAATTAAGCATGCTGGTGAAAAGGGAGCAGCCCCCTTTACCCTTAGTCAAATATTAAAGCACGAAGATTAGAAAAATATAAAATAAGGTGTTTTATAATAATAAAAGATCATCTCTGAGTTCTCAGAGATGATTTTTTTATTTTGTAAAAAAGTCCTCCTTTATATAAAATAATAAATTAGGGCTACAAGAAGAGTATCTCCTGTCCATCTATAAAGGTATGGGAAAATATTTAGTAGGCCAACTTGGTAATTAAAGTTATAAAATTATGTTATACTACTACTACATCTAAAATCTTTTATAAAACCTTAGGCTAAGGAGGGAAAATTGATTGGGCAAAACTAAAAGAATAGCAATGGTGTCGGTTGACCATTTTGTAAATAAGGCATTATCAGAACAATTAAATGCTGCCTTTCAATATGAGGTAGAGGTAATACCTATATTTTTAAGGGAACAGGATAAGATTGATACTACCAATCTGGACCTCATAGTGTGTACAAGTGAAGCCTTAATAGATGAAATAAAGAAAAAAGCAACCGATGAAATACCTATTATAGCTGTAAAGCGAACAATAAATCTAAAGAATATTTCAGAATTGATTAACTTAAATGATGGAGAGAGGGTTCTTGTTGTAAATAACCATGTTCAGACAACCTATGAAACCATTAATGAATTAAAAAAATTAGGGGTTAATCATTTAGAGTTTATTCCCTATTATCCTGGAAGTGAAAACACTGTAGAAAAAATTGCAGTTACACCAGGGGGAGCCCACCTAGTACCTTCATATGTAGAGAGAATTATTGATTTGGGTGTAAGACTAATCGAATTATCCTCTGTAATAGAAATCTTTATGGAGCTAAATTTACCCAAGAGCCATTTAAAGAATATCTCTGAAAGGTATTCCATGGAATTAATCAATATTAATTTGAATAATATTGAAATCAATAAAATGTTAAAGGGCATATTCAATGTTACCAATGATGGTATTGCTGCATTAGACCTAAGTGGAAATGTATTTTTTGCCAATGAAAAATTTGCTAAGCTTTTAGATTATAATTATAATGATCTACTTTCTAAGAATATTACTGAGATTATTAGCAGTAGAAAGATTATTGATAAGATATTAGGCCCTGAACATGTAGAGCATGAGTTGGTAAGGGTTAAGGATAGAGAGTTTGTATTTAATAAGACCTTCCTTCACCAAAATAAAGCGGTAAGAGGCTATATTTTTGGGATTCAAGAGGTGGATTATATTCAAAATTTAGAAAGGGAAGTCCGTAAGAGGATAATAGACAAGGGCTTTACTGCCCGCCATAAGTTTGAAGACTTAGTAGGGGTTAGCCCTAAACTTACAGATAAAATAAAGATTGCCAAAAAGGTTGCAAAGACTGACCTAACTGTTTTAATACAGGGGGATGATGGAACAGGGAAAGAAATCTTTGCCCAGGCTATTCATAACACATCTGATAGAAGAAATGAGGCTTTTGTAGCTGTTAACTTTGCTGCTATATCAGAGAGCTTGTTGGAAAGTGAATTGTTTGGGTATAGAGAAGGAGCCTTTACAGGAGCTATAAAGGGAGGTAAAGCTGGACTCTTTGAGCAGGCAGACAAGGGTACTATATTCTTAGATGAAATAGGGGATACTTCTCCCCAAATTCAAACACGTCTTTTGCGGGTACTACAGGAAAAGGAAATTATGAGAGTAGGTGGAAACAAGATTATTCCAGTGGATGTTAGGGTTATTGCTGCCACCAATAAGGACTTATTGAATCTAGTAGAGGAAGGTAAATTCCGTAAGGACCTTTATTATAGATTAAAGGTACTTTATTTCGATGTTCCTCCTTTAAATGAAAGAAAGGAAGACATTCCCCTTCTAACCAAGTATTTTCTGGCTAAATTAGGAAGTGATAAGGAGCTAAGCGAAGAGGTTAAGGAACTTTTTTTTCAGTATTCTTGGCCGGGTAATATAAGGGAATTGGAAAATCTGATGTATTATATAGATAGTATTGTAGAGAAAAAGGTGGTTACAAAAAATGACCTGCCGGAAGAATTTTTAAGAAGTATTGAGAAAAATACTATAAAAGATACTTCCTTAGACTGGGTAGATATAGGTTTAATTCCCCAAGGACAATTAAGGGAGTATATTGCCATTCTAGAAGTACTAGAACAAACAAAAAAGCTAAATTTAAAGGTGGGTAGGGGAAAGATCTCCCAAATTCTAAATTCCAAGGGCTTAAATATTACCCCAGAACAGGTAAGGCTAAGAATTAAGGATTTAGATAGACGGGATCTGGTTAAAATAGGAAGCACAAAGCAGGGAACATCTATTACCCCAATAGGGCTACATTTTCTAAGGGAATACAATAGGGGAAATATTGGGTTGCAATATCCAAATAATAACCTATAAAATCACCTAATAGTTTTTTAGAGAAAATTATCTATAGAAGTAGAAATTTGTCGAATAAAGCTGATATCGGTTCCACAGGAAGAATATACCAATTATTTAGATAAATGACCAATTGTAAACAATTCCAATAGTTGTTTTACATTGGTTTTTTATTTTTTGCATATCAAGGGAAAGAAATAATAATAATGGCATAGTACTTGCATATAATAATGAGATATCATTTAATGGTTGGAAAGAGGTGGAATATTTTGGGACAAGAAAATCCTTTAATAGAGGTTAAAGACTTAGAGATTAGCTTTAATATTGAAGAACAAAAAATAAATGTAATTGATGATGTAAGTTTTAAAATAGATAAAGGGAAAATCATTGGATTAGTTGGGGAATCAGGGTGCGGGAAAAGCATAACCTCCCTTTCTATAATGGGTCTACTGCCGAGAACAGCAAATATTTCTAAGGGAGAGATATTATTTGAGGGTAGGGACTTGCTAGAACTTTCACAGGAAGATATGACTGAGGTTAGAGGAAAGGATATAGGGATGATCTTTCAAGAACCCATGACTTCCTTAAATCCTGTCTTCACTATTGGACAGCAATTATCGGAAAGTATAATGGTCCACTCTAATATTAGCAAGAAAGAGGCTATGGAGGCGGCCATAGAAAAGCTAAACATGGTCTCCATTCCTTCACCTGATAAAGTGATTCACCAATACCCCCATGAACTTTCTGGAGGTATGAGGCAAAGGGTGATGATAGCAATGGCTATGTGCTGCAATCCTAAACTGCTAATTGCTGATGAGCCTACCACTGCATTAGATGTGACCATTCAGGCCCAAATTCTAGACTTGATTAAAGAGTTAAGGGATAAGACAGAGGCTTCAGTATTATTGATCACCCATGACCTTGGCGTGGTGGCAGAAATGTGTGATTATGTTGTGGTGATGTATGCAGGCAGAGTGGTGGAGGAAGCTGATATCTACAAGCTTTTTGAAAACCCTCAGCACCCTTATACCTTAGGATTGTTAGAATCATTACCTACTTTAAATGATATGAGAAATCGCTTATACACTATTAAGGGGACAGTACCTTCTCCCACAGAATTCGCTAAGGGTTGTCGTTTTGCACCTAGATGTGAAAAGGCTATTCCAAAGTGCTTTCAGGAAAACCCTGTATTGGAAGATATAGGACAGGGGCATAAAATTAGCTGTTTTGTGATGGGAAATAAAGGAGAGGTTTAATATGGAAAAATTATTAGAAGTAAGAGGATTAAAAAAGTATTTTGCTCTTAATAAGGGTTTGTTTTCCAAGGGCTCTACCATAATAAAGGCTGTAGATGATGTAAGCTTTGATTTAAAAGGAGGGGAGACCTTAGGAGTAGTAGGGGAGAGTGGGTCAGGAAAATCTACAGTGGGCCGAAGCATTTTAAGACTTATAGAACCTACCGCAGGTGAAGTGAACTATAAAGGAGAAAACATCTTATCTTTAAAGGGTGAAAGTTTAAGAAGTTTTCGTAAAAATGCCCAGATGATCTTTCAAGACCCTTATGCCTCGCTAAACCCAAGGATGAGGGTAGGAGATGCTATTATTGAACCTATTTTATCCCATAACCTTATGTCTAGAGGAGATGCTATTGACAAGGCAGTGGAACTTCTCGAAAAGGTGGGGCTGGACAAAGATTATTTTGATAGGTTTCCCCATCAATTTAGTGGGGGGCAAAGACAGAGAATAGGTATTGCCAGGGCCTTAGGATTAGAACCGGAAGTTATAGTTGCCGATGAACCAGTCTCAGCTCTGGATGTTTCAGTACAAGCCCAAATTATTAATTTATTTAAGGATCTCCAAGAGGAATTTGGGTTTGCATATTTATTTATTGCCCACGACTTAAGTGTGGTTAAATATCTTAGTGATAGAATTGCAGTTATGTATTTAGGAGAGATTGTGGAGCTTTGTAAAAAGGAAGAATTATTTGAAAATCCTATGCATCCATATACAAAGGCTTTAATCTCTGCTATTCCAAAGCCTGACCCAAGGATAAAGGAAAAAAGGATAATTCTAAAGGGGGATATACCAAGCCATTCAAATCCTCCTTCTGGATGTAAATTTAGCAGCCGTTGTTATTGTGTAATGGATATTTGCAAGGAGAAACACCCAGAATTAATTGATTATAACGGCCATAAGGTTCGATGTCATCTATTTTCAAAAGGGGGGGAAAACAATGGGGAAATATCTTCAAAAGAGAATTGTTAAGGGAATCATTACATTTTTTATTACAATAACTCTGACATTTTTAATTGTAAGATTGATGCCTGCTGATCCTACAACCATGCTAATGGATAATAGATTGACAGTGGCACAACAGGAACAGATGCTGGAGGACTTTGGGTTGGATAAGCCTTTGCCTCTCCAATATGTTTCTTTCCTTGGAAATCTATTTAAGGGGGATCTAGGCCTTTCCTTTATGCAAAAAAGACCGGTAATGGATATTATAAAGGAACGATTACCCTGGACACTACTATTAATGATAGTTACCCAAGCGATTACCTTGTTAATAGGTATTCCACTGGGGGTGTATTCAGGATATCGGCGGGGTAGCAAAATAGATCACTTTATCAATGGAATATCTATATTTGGTATTTCTATCTTTGTGCCTTGGCTAGGATTTACTCTTTTATATATATTTGGCTATCAATTAAAGATGTTTCCTGTAGGGGGGGCTTTTACTCCTGGAATTGAGCAGGGATTGCCATATATATTAGATGTAATAAAGCATCTTGTATTACCGGTAATTACCTTAGTATTTTTATATCTTGCTAATTATGTACTATATACCAGAGGTAGTATTATAGATGTTCTATCAGAAGATTATATTAGAACTGCTCGTGCAAAGGGACTTAAAGAGAAGGATGTACTGTGGAAGCATGCTACAAAAAATGCCATGATTCCAACGGTAACCTCTGCAGGAATGATGCTAGGTTCAATGGTAGGAGGAGCGGTACTTACTGAAACGGTATTTGCCTATCCTGGTGTGGGGAGGATGATTTATCAGGCAGTAGGTCAACAGGATTATCCTATCCTTCAAGGAGCATTCATAATCCTTGCACTTAGTGTCATTATTATGAATATTGTCACTGATATACTCTGTGCATATTTAGATCCGAGAATTAAACTTGAATAGAGGTGTGAATAAATGAGCAAGGAAAAAAGATATGAAAAGGAAGTCAAGGCCTTTCTAAGCCATCGTCTTGGAATGATAGGTTTGATAGGGGTAGCAATTCTGATACTGATAGCAGTTTTTGCCCCATTTATTGCAGAACCTGTTTCAGGATATGGTGAATATGAAGAAAAACTACTTCCTCCTTCTTCAAAGTATTGGTTTGGTACTGATGATATGGGACTAGATTTATTCTCCCAAGTGATTTGGGGCACCCGCTCTTCCATTCGGGTAGGCATTATTGCTGTGTTTATTGCCATATCTATAGGTGTACCAGTAGGCCTCTTATCAGGTTATTATAAGGGGTTATTTGACACCATAGGAATGGGGTTAACAGAGATATTTCTTACAATTCCTATGCTTCCATTGATAATAGTAACGGCAGCAGTATTGGAAACTACCAGTATTAATACGGTGGCATTTATCATAGGGATTTTTTCCTGGCCAAGTATAGCCAGAATCACCCGATCTACCGCCTTGAAGATATGTGGAATGCAATACCTAGAGGCAGCCAAGTGTCTAGGAATTAAGACAAGTAAAATTATATTTAAGCATATTTTAGTCAATGCCAGTACTCCAATTTTTGTAAATCTTACAATAATTATGGCTACATCTATTATTACAGAATCAGCTATTAGTTTTTTAGGATTAGGGGACCCTTTAGCCCATAGTTGGGGTAAAATTCTAAACAATGCCCATCTTAGTGGGGCATTTGGCACAGCTTGGTGGTTTTCCCTGTTTCCCAGCATAGCCATTATGATATTTGTAGTATCATTTAACTTTTTAAGCATGGGTATTAGAGATGCATTGAATCCAAGAATAAGTAGAGAGTAGAGGTGTCTTATGATAAAGGGATTTAGTGATGATCAGTTACAGGCAAGGATTGATAAAACAAAGGAATTTGTTCAGCAAAAAAAGCTAGAGGGATACTTTGTATTTAATCCCTATAATGTATTCTATTTCGGATTTTATTATTATCCTGGCAAAAGACCAGTGGTTATCTATATCCATTCCAATGGAAAGGTCTATGGATTTACTCCGAAAATGGAGTACCATGAAGCCCTTAAGGTTAAGGTTTTTGATGAAGTGTATGCCTATGATGATGATTTTAGTTCCCAAAGGGATCTATATGACTTTATGAGGGAACACATTCAGCTGTCTTCCTCCCATAAAAAAGTTGTTGGTGTAGACACAATTGATATAAACGGCTACCTAAGGTTAAAGGAGATATTTGATGATGTCTATATTATAGACCAGGTGATGAATCAACGGCAGATTAAGAGTCCGGAAGAAGTGGAAATGCTAAGGAAGTCGGCATATTATTCAGATTTTATAGTGGAAAAGGGTAAGGAAATACTTGCGCCAGGGGTTACTGAACTAGGACTATTAAACCGCAGTATTACAAAGACTGTAGATAAAATGATAGAGGACATGGGCGATGTTATATATGTACCTGGAGGACCTGCAGGAGCTTTGGTGCCCAGTGGGGTTAGAACTGCTATTCCTCATGCCCTGCCTAGTGGTAGGGTAGTGGAGGCAGGAGATACCATGATATTATCCTGTGGTACAAATGTTTGGGGATATAGGACAGAATGCGAAAGAACATTTTTTGTTGGAAAGCCTGAAGCCAGAAAGGTGGAGGCCTTTAAGGTAATGAGGGAGGCCCAGGAGCTTGGAATTAAGCTTATGAAACCAGGTGCTGTCTGTGAAGAGATTGAAAAAGAGGTAATTAGATTTATTTCAGAAGCAGGGTACGGCCAATATATTAAGCACCGTACAGGCCATGGCAAGGGCTTAGAGGAACATGAACCTCCTTATATTGCAGCAGGTGATAAGACAGTACTTAAGCCTGGGATGGTATTTTCCAGTGAACCAGGAATTTATATAGAGGGATTATCAGGCTTTAGGCATTCAGATACTGTAGTGATTACAGAGGATGGTTGTGAGGTCCTTACCAAGTATCCAAAAGATATTGAGAGTATGACAATTCTTATTTAAGGGAGGTAAAGGAATGGGAAAATATGATGTTCTTATAAAGAATGGCTGGATTGTAGATGGCACAGGAAAAGAAGGCTTTATAGGTGATATAGGGGTAAGGGATGGAAAAATAGTAAAGATTGCCCAGGGAATAGAAGGAGAAGGGGAAAAAACTATAGATGCTAAAGGGAAAATGGTATCTCCAGGCTTTATTGATCCCCATGTACACTTTGAAACTACAGTACTTCACGATGGTTCTTTAGAGGTGTTTTTAAAGCAGGGTGTCACCACAATAATTAATGGGAATTGTGGTCATTCAATCACTCCTACAGAATCCAAAAGGATATACGAATATTATTACTTAAATGGACTGATTTCCCAGGAAGCTTGGGAGAAATATACAGAAGAACAGCCCCCTTGGGATGATCTGGAAGGCTATTTTGAAGTAATAAAAAGCAAGGGCTTTAATATTAATCTAGGATTTTTACTTGGCCACGGGACTATCCGATGGATAGTGATGGGTGGCTCTAAGGATAGGCCTCCTACACCTGAGGAGGAGGAAAAGATTTTACAATACATTGATGAAGGCATGAAACAAGGGGCACTGGGTATATCCACAGGATTATCTTATATACCCAGCCGATATGCAGACACCCAGGAGATCATAAAATGTGCAGAGGTAGTAGCAAAGTATGATGGGGTATATTCTACCCATGCTAGATATTATATTGGACTATTAGAGTCTACTTTAGAGGCTATAGAGATTGGTGAAAAATCCGGGGCAAGGGTTCAGGTGTCCCATCTATCAGTAACTTCTCCTGAATCCTTTGATGCAGTTCTTGAGGCCAGTAATAGGGGGGTAGATATTGCAATAGATACTATTCCTAGAAGTACCGGTCACTGTACCCGAAAGGATCGATTAATCCAATTTATTATGGCAATATCATCAGAGTTCTTTGACTTAGGGGTGGAAGGGGTAAAGGCAGCCCTCCACACAGAAGAAGGAAGAAAAAAGATTCTAGAAGATGCTTATATTTTTGGCAATGACATGAACAATGTGATTGTTATTAATACAGGGACAGAAGAGTTAGAGAACAAGAGTATTCAAGAAATTGCTGATAAGCGAGGGGTGGAGGATTCCCGAGAGGTATTATTGGACTTACTTGCTGATGAGAATGATAACTATACATTTTGGCTAGGGGGCCCCAGTAGAGACGACTTTCCAATAGGACCCCATCCTGAAAATGTTCAAAATAATCCATTAGTAATGGTGGGAACAGATATTATCTTTGGTGAACCATGGGATCCAGGATCTTGGTATGAATTACAACGTAGAGGCGGTTTCCCAATATTTATGAATATGTATCGGGAGGGTGGAATAGAGGTAGAAGAAATAGTCAGACGAAATACCTCCCTAGCAGCAAAACAATTTGGCATTAAAGACAGGGGAGTACTTAAGGAAGGAATGAAGGCAGATATATCCATAATAAATTTGGATGAATATAGCTATCCTTCCCCCACAGAGGTGGACTATAGCAACCCTGAAATCAATGCTGAAGGGGTAGACTATGTATTGGTAAATGGGAAAGTTGTCTTAGAAGAAGGAAGGATAATAAACCACTATAGTGGTGAAATTATAAAAAGACAAAAATAATAAAGAAAGAAGGGAAAGTACTTGAAAAAAAGAATAATAAGCATATTATTGGTTTTGGTTTTAGTTGTAGGTATGCTAGCAGGCTGTAGCTCTGGCCAGAGCAGTGAAGAGCCTGGAAAACAAGAAGAGGGGGATAAGTTTGGGGGTACCTTAAATATAGGAACCTTTGCTGACCCAGATACATTAAACCCATTAGTGGGTAATGATATGGCAGGGTCCTGGATATTAAATCTTATCTATCCAACCCTTATGGTATTAGATGAAAATGGGATTAAACAACCATATATCATCGAAGAGCCTGAGATATCAGAAGACGGTCTTACTGTTACTGTGACTCTAAAGGATGGCTTTAAGTGGCAAGATGGTACACCACTATCTTCAGACGACCTTATATATACCTATGAAACACTTTATGAGCACCAATTACAATGGCAATATGAGGTATTAGAAGGTGTAGAAATGAAGGCTGTGGATGAGAAGACTGTAGAGTTTAAACTATCTAAGCCTTTCCCAACCTTTATAACCACATTAGGTTTCTGGCAAAGAATAGTACCTGCCCACATTTGGTCAGAGGTAGAAGATGTTAAGACCTTTACTAATGATAATCCAGTAGGTCTTGGACCATTTAAATTGACAGAATATGAAAGAGGACAATATTATGTACTAGAAAGTGTTGAAGAATGGCCCCTATCTCCAGAGGGAAGACCATACTTAGACAAGGTAGTTTATAAACCATATCCAGATGTTAATACCATGGTATTAGCACTAAAATCTGGTGATATTGATCTAACTGCTAAGGAAATTCCTGTGGCAGCAGCAAGAGAATTAGAAAATGAAGAAGGATTTACTGTAGAACAAAATGTTTCTTTAGGATATGAGCACATGGCAATAAACC
The DNA here is from genome assembly GCA_012838085.1 of Eubacteriaceae bacterium. Lineage (GTDB taxonomy): Bacteria > Bacillota > Clostridia > Eubacteriales > Garciellaceae > DUPX01. Next base: position 4,633 of record DUPX01000010.1, on the reverse strand, counting down.
TAAGAGAACCACTATTACAAGATGTAAAAGTAAGAACAGCTATGGCAATGGCTATTGACAAAAGTAAGGTAATTGACTTTGCCTTTGATGGTGACGGTATTGAAATGACAGGAATTATTTCTCCAGTATATGAGCAGTTCCAGATTGGAAATGACCTTCCAAGCTATGATGTAGAAGGAGCTAAAAAGCTATTAGAAGAGGCTGGTTATAAAGATACTGATAATGACGGAATATTAAATGCACCAAATGGAGAAAACCTAAGCTTTAAGGTAATCTTTGCAAACACTGTAACTGAGCATGAGAAAATGGCTAGAGTATTAGTGGACCAAATGAAAGAAATTGGTATAGAGCTTATTCCTGATCCAATGGACAAGGCTTTACAGACAGATAAACTTTACAATACCCATGAGTGGCAATTAACTATTAATACTTGGGGAATATTAGATGACGTTGACTCATCAGTATCTACTCTATTCTATTCCACTGCTCCACTAAACTGGATGGGTTGGAAAAATGATGTTGCTGATAAAGCTATGGACGAAATGAAAAGCTCACTTAGTGAAGAAATAACCATGAAGAACATGGATATCTTCCAAAAAGAAATAATTGCTGATCTTCCTGACATTCCTGTATTTGTTAAGAAGTTAAATTTCGCTTATAGTAATGACTTTGCAGGATTTAAGATGTTCCCATCTAACTTAAAGGGCTTAGTAGATCCACAATCATTACAACAGGTATATAAAGTTAAATAGTGATACACCATTATACTGCTACTCCTCAAGGAGTAGCAGTATATGAATAAAGCAGAAGGAGGAACAAAATGGGTACAAATAAACAATACAAAGGATATAAAGCCTATGATTATTTAGAGGCTGGTGTGGATTATAGAAGTTTTGAGTTATGCGAGGGGGATAAGATTTTTCCCGAATATTTAATACCCCTTACTAAAGAACAAGAGGAAAGGGTAGAACAGCTGGCAAGGGATACTATTTGTATCTCAATCCATGAGCATCCTGTGCTTTTTCCAAAGCATCTAAAAAGGGATGTTTTTGAATTTAATCGTGAAGGCAGACAGCCATGTGCCTATGAGGAATTATCAAGAAGCTATTGGGATTGTGTATTTGATAATTTAATGGATGGCACCTGCACTATTCATTCTAAAGCTGGATGGAAGTGGAGTGAAGTATTACATGACTTAGGTATTAGATTATGCGACCTTGCCCAACAGGATTTTATTATACGATGTGAAAAGGTAGAAGACATATACACAGCTCATAGAGAAGGTAAAATTGCCTTGGTGCCAGTGATAGAAGGGGCAGCTCCTATTGAAAATGAATTAGATAGAATAGATATTCTCTATGGATTTGGAGTTAGGCTATTAGGGATCACCTATAGTGAATCCAATCAGCTAGGATCAGGCTTGAAAGAAGACAGGGACGGAGGACTTACAGCTTTTGGACACAAGGCAGTAGAGAGAATGAATAAGGTAGGCATGGCAATAGATTGTTCCCATGTGGGCATTGAAACCACTAAAGATGTTATTGCCCATAGTAAAAAACCTATCTTTATGAGCCATGTAGGAGCGAAAAGCCTGTGGGATAGCAAGAGGTTAGCACCTGATGATGTATTAAAGGCTTGTGCTGCAAAAGGTGGAGTTATTGGTATAGAAGCAGCACCTCATACTACTATTACAAGAAATAATCCAAACCATTCTATTGATTCCTTTATGGAACACTTTGAGTATATTAAAGATTTAGTGGGAATTGACCATGTGACCTTTGGGCCAGACACCTTATATGGAGACCATGTGGGACTGCACCATGCCTTTGCAGAGCATCTTTCCACTAAGGGTACCCAAGGAAATAGAAAGGACTTTAATGAAGTAGAATATGTAAAGGGAATAGAAAACCCCACCGAAGGTTCAAAAAATATTCTACGCTATCTTGTAAAACATAATTATTCTGATGAAGATATTGCTAAGGTTATGGGCCAAAACACATTAAGAGTGTTGAAAGAAGTTTGGGCATAGAAGATAAGGAGGCAAAACATTGAAAATCGTATATGTTGTTCCAGGTGTTATGGCAGAAGAAGAACAGAGGAGAAGGGAATCAATCTTACGGGATTGGGCCTTTGAAGGAACTCAAGTAGATTTAGTCTGTGTACCTGAAGGACCTGCCTCTATAGAGAGTATGTATGAAGAATATTTAAGCATACCTTCAACAGCTAAGCTAATGGTTGAAATGGAGGAAAGGGGTTATGATGGTGCTATATTAGGATGTGCAGGAGATCCTGGTTTAGACGCCATGAGAGAGCTAACAGAAAAGATGCTTGTGGTGGGACCAGGACAGACAAGCATGATAGCAGCAGCTATGTTAGGACATAAGTTCTCGGTAATCACCCCAGAAGAGACATTAATACCAAGTAGCTATGAACTAGCCTTTAAGGCAGGAGTACTGGAGAAGTTAACCTCAGTAATTGCGGTAAATATCCCCGTACTGGAACTAATGACTAAAAGGGACCAATCACTAGAGAAGATAATCCAGGGGGGAAGAACTGCAATAGATAGAGATAGAGCAGATGCATTGGTGTTAGGCTGTATGTCAATGGGATTCTTAGAAGTTTCAGAAGAAATAGAAAAAGCTCTGGGGGTACCAGTAATAAATCCCGCTAAAGTTGGATTAAAGATGGCAGAGGCCTTGGTGGACTCTGGATTACGCCATTCTAAAAAAGCCTTTGGAACACCTGTAAAGATCAGAAGTGGAAAGGTTAAGAGCATAGATGACCTATATCAGAGGGGTTGAAGGTGAAAAAATGGGACTTAATAAAAGATATGACGGATATAAAGCATATGGATATTTAGACCAGAATGATTTTAAAAGGTTTAAAATGGCAAAGGAAATAGATAGGGTAAAGGAGTATTTGATTCCATTGAGTGAGGAGCAGGAGGCGAGGGTAAAAAAGCTTGCCAAGGAAAGCATTTTTATCTCCCTTCATGAACACCCTACTATTCTTCCAGAAAACTTAGAAAATGTTATGGAATATACTAGAATTGGCAGGGATCATTGTGCCTATGAAGGTCTTTCCCAATCTTATTATGATGTAGTATTTGACAATATGTTAGACGGTACTTCCACCATCACATCAGCTAATGGATGGAAATGGGATGATATTATTTTTGATTTGGGTATGAGGCTCTGTGACATAGCCCATCAGGATCTTGTTATCCCCTGCCGAGGGATAAAAGATATCTACTATGCCCATAGAGAAGGTAAAATTGCATGGGTGCCAAGTGTAGAAGGGGCAGCCCCTATTGAAAATGAGCTAGATAGGATAGATATACTATATGGCTTTGGAGTAAGAATGATGGGCATAACCTATAGCGAATCAAATCAACTGGGCTCTGGTATTAAAGAAGAAAGAGATGGAGGCCTTACCGCCTTTGGCAAAAAAGCTGTCCGTAGGATGAATCAGGTGGGAATGGCTATAGACTGCTCCCATACTGGCTATGAAACCACCCTAGATGTTATTGAAGAAAGCCAGCACCCTATATTCTTAACCCATGTTGGGGCTAGGAGTCTTTGGGACAGCAAAAGATTATCTCCAGATCGGGTGATAAAAGCATGTGCTAGTAAGGGTGGGATTATTGCTATAGAGGCAGCCCCCCATACCACTTTAACAAATAAGATAAGAAACCATTCAATTGATTCCTTTATGGAACATTTTAAATATATTGTGGATTTGGTGGGCATTGATCATGTGGCTTTTGGCCCAGACACATTATATGGTGACCATGTGGGGATACATCATCTCTATGCTAAACAATTATCCACTAAAAACACCCAAGGCAAAGAGGATTTTGATGAGGTAGAATATGTTAAAGGCTTGGAAAATCCTACAGAAGCATCTAAAAATATTCTTAGATGGCTAGTGAAGAATTCCTATAGTGACCAAGATATAAAAAAGGTATTAGGAGAAAATATAATTAGAGTGTTAAAAAAGATTTGGAAATAATAATTAAGGGGGAGCTTATGAATTATAATGATATTGTAAAAGAAAGAAGAAGCATCCGTTCCTTTTTAGATAAAGATGTATCTACAGAATTAATATATAAACTTTTGGATTATGGTCATGCTGCTCCTTCTGCAGGAAATATCCAACCCTGGGAATTTATTATAATCAGAAATGAAGAGAACAAAAGGGCTGTTGTAGATACAACATTTATAGGTAGGGATGAAAAGAATGGAAAACCTCAGGAATGGATGATGACAGCACCAGTATTTATAGTGGTGTGTGGTAATCAGGAAAAGGTCAGACAACGATATGGTGATACTTCTTTAGATTCAATACTTTATTTAGATACATCCGCCTGTATTGAAAATATACTTCTAGGGGCGGTTTATTTAGGCTTAGGAAGTTGCTATGTCAGCGGATTTCGAAAGGATGAACTGGTAAAAGTATTGAGGCTACCAGAAGATTACCAACCTATTGCTATACTGCCTATAGGTTACTCCAATGAAGTTCCTTATAAAAGACCTAAAATAAATGTGAAAAAAATTATTCACTTTGAAATATTTGGAGAACAAAGGTCATAAAGATGATAAGGAAAAAACCTTTATACCTTAATTTAGGCTAG
>DUPX01000080.1 GCA_012838085.1 Eubacteriaceae bacterium | reverse complement strand
GTATCTGCCTTTATCTCATATTCGCTATCACTTAAATTTCTTTCTCCTACATGGAGGGGGGATAGAAATTTTAATCTTATAATTGATTTTTTCATAGCTACACCTCTAACTTTACTTCTGGCCCATTCCCATATATATATTTAGTCACAAGATTGTTAAACTTGATTCTGCCACTTCCTCTACTGCCATGTCCCCCAAGATAATCATTCTCCAGCAATATCATAGCCTTGGATATGTTTTTAAAGTCTTCTTCCAGTTCTTCCTCCTTACCTTCTAATACATCATAAATCATCTCAAAGTCAAATACTAAACCCCTAATCACTCTTTCTATCTGCCTGGGATTAGCTATGGAGGTCTTTCGGTCTATTGTATTTTCTGTTTTTACCTCAGTAAGGCGGATATTGGCTTTTCTAAGTTCTTCTAGTTTTTCATTTTTTATAAAGCAGTCCCTAAAGGTCAATCTAGATGGAAGGGAAGGTTTGTCTTTTCCATCATTGCTAGAACCAAATAGTCTTAAAACTTCCTTAGGGTCATTATTATGAGAAGAACTGGCTGCAATGGATTTTTGTATTAGGGCCCGCATTTTTCCCTTAAGACTACTGCCTGGTATAATGGGATTGCCGGAAATGCTATCCCGAATTACAGGACTATCTACTGCTCCTATAGCTGAATAAGAACCTGTCCCACCAATGTGTAAACCAGTAACTACCTCTATCTCTCCCTTAATCAAAATTTTTCCATATGCCATTATTCTCTACCTCCATAATATTTATGATAAGCCACTAAAGCTTCAAAATATTTACAATAATCTAAAAATCTCTTTCTGCTATCTCCAATATTACTTACCATTTCTAAAAGGCCTGTTTGATTAAAAAAATATGTAAGCTTACCTTCTCTAAATCTTCTATCATTTCTATCTTGTCCTGATAGCCTTTCCTGCCTGTCTCTTCCAGCATCATATATCATCTTTACTTTTAGATGCCTTATGGCTTCCACATGCTCTTTGCTTAACTTTTCATCTGGCTGTAAAATTATATCATTGTAAAGTTCATTGACCTGGGCTAGCAGATCCCTGATTTTGCTGGTGGTAATGACTTTGCTAAGTTCTTTCATTAGCCTTTCTGCTTTGTCTACATAGTCTTCGCCCTGGATTGTTTTCCTATTATTTTTCTGTACCATAAAATCACCTTCCTCTTTTTAATTTCGAGTAAGATAAGAATATAAGGTAATTGCTATTTCTAATTCTCTTCTCTCCTCGGGATTTTTTATATATTTATAAAATTCTGCAATATTAAGATTTGGATTGTCTTTTTGGGCCCTTTTTAATAAATAGGCATATCGGGCTATATTTATCCTATCAGTATCTCTAATCAATTCTAGCATCTTATATAAAAATGCCTTACCCTTTTGGGCATCTCGGTAAAAGACATTTTTTAGGGTGTCTAATTTTAGTTCTATAGCACTGGTGGTTTTATTATTTTCATTTGAAACTTTCTCAGCTCTATGGATTTTAGGTAGTTGATTCCATTCTAACACCCAGTCATCTAGGGTATCTGCTTTGCTTTTTGGGTTTCTAAAAAGGGTTACCTTGTTTTTTCTATCATCTTTAAGCTTAGCTGCCTGTTCTAATTCTCCCACTTCATCTGCTATTCGAGAGATTGGAAAACTATGATGATATATGCCTATTCCTGCAGATAATGTAAGGGTGTTTTGGGTATATCTCTTAAATGCTTCCTTGATATCTCCAGCTACATCTATTATTTCATCCCAGCTACCTACTATAAACATATCATCTCCACCAGAGTATACTATTAGGGCATTTCTCTTTTTATTCCTTAATAGGGAATTTATATAGTATTTAAAAAACATCGATAGTTGTCTAGAAAGGGTAGCTGTTCTAGATAGGGTTTCATATTTTCTTTGGCTATTCTCTACTAATTTACCGTCTTTTTGCTCCTTAAATCCCTGGGTAAATGCCCTTCCTAGATTATCTACATCAGCTCTTAATATGGCTATTCTATCAATACCTGTGGATTCCTGGGCAAATTCCTCAAAGGTCTTTACTCCCATACCCTCACTGCTTACTACAAAATAATCCCCTACCCATAGATTGGTAGCAAAGTCATATCCCATTGAGGGCTGATTTTTTGAATATACCCTTATATAATCCTTTCCTCTAATCTCTCCTATAGGTTTTATGGATAGTTGTTGATCAAAGGGTAAAGGCAGGGATGCTTTAGGGTAAGATTCTTTACTGCTTTTTTCCACTACAAAATACCTATCATCTTTTATGATTTGGGAAGATATCTCTATAAGATTTTGACATATATCACAGGTGCCTTCTTTACTCACTGGACCAGTTCTTTTACATTCTCTACATTCCCTTTCTTCTGCATGAGAAGGGGTAGAATTTAATCTAATAATATCTTCAGATGTATATCTCTGTGACTTTTTAATGGATAATTCTCTTCCTACCCTTTCATATACTTGACCTATATTCTCCGATAGCTCTATGCTATTGCATTGGGTGTATCCACTGGCTATATATAGGGAAATATCAAAGTGCTGTAAAAACCATTCTTTTATCTCACAATCAAAGTTCTTTAATTGTTCTTTTACAAAATCTGTATTTGGCAGAAGGATATATCCATGGCCCCCGCCTGTATAGATAAGGTTGGCCCTAGATAGCCCCACTCTATAAAGTAATTGATCCATTATATTTTCCATTAAGATTTCTAAATATAAGGATCGAGATCTAAGAGATTTTAATGCCCTGATACCACTGATGGAGTAAATAAATTTTTGTATACCTGAAATATCTGCAGAATATAATAGAAAGACATTTTCTTCTTTGAATAGCTTTTCATTCTTTAGTATTCTCTCTTTATAATTGATATCTCCTAAATAATAGTAAAGGCAGCTAGCTATCGCTCCAGTGGTTTTACTATGGTCAAAAAGTGAAATATCCATTAATTCTTTTGTATTAGTGGAAGAAGGTATAAAAGAAGTAGTAGCCTCCAAAAGGTGTAAAATAGAGTTTATATAGGCCTCTTCTACTTCTATCCCTTTGAGATGTTCTTTTATTTTTATTAGTATTTCTGAGTAGTTAGCTGATGAGTAGATATTATGTTCTTTATTGGGGTAGTTGATTTTGTCTAACATTCTAAAAGGATAGGTGTATTTTTCCTTAGCACCATTTAAGATATTAAATACGCTTTCTAAAGGGCTGGTCTTGTCAAAGAGTACACCAGGGGAGCTGGGATTTTCCTCTCCTTCAATAATATCTGCCCTTCTGTCTCCAGCTGCAGAGATATTGTCTGCAACATAGGTGATATAGGCTAGGGAATTGTCTTCTACATTAGAATTTGTCAATTCCCGTCCATGATGGTATTTTATACACTCTTTTATATCTTGATTGTCTTTAAAAGCAGGTATTTCTGAAAGGAATTCCCAACCAAGATAGCTATGTGATATCATCACCCCCGTTCTATGTATTATTTTGCCAAGATCATGGAGTAGTGAACCAATAATAAGATTAATTAATCTTTCATCCAAACCATTCCCCCCATTCTAGGTTTATATTTTTCTATGTAGTTCGACTTTCTTAGTTAATATAATACCATATATTGTATATTAATTGTTGGGAATATTTGAAATTATTAGTCAGAGTCCAGAATATGGGACAATAAAAGATTTTACATTTGTTTTCAGTTTAATAAAGAATAAATGAGAAAATAATGTATAATATATTTAATATGCTAAGGAGTTTGTCTTATGTACTTACTTAGAAATAGGCTTAAATTTAAATATTTCATATATATTTATTTGTTGGTTTACTTTATTTTAAATATTTTATTTTTAGTAGATTTTCCCTTTGTCCATTCTGATGAACCTTGGCTTAGTGGATTATCTCGGGCTATGATGGAAAGTAGAAGCCTTGCTGTTACTGAGCCTTTTTTTGATAGTTTTGAAAGAAATCCCCATAGCATTAAGTTAATTTTTC
>DUPX01000001.1 GCA_012838085.1 Eubacteriaceae bacterium | reverse complement strand
ACTACAAAAGAAGAGGGAGTTGCTCACAATGGAAAAATGCATAATTAAAATAATAAACAATTCAAACTATAATTTGCCCAAATATCAAACTAAGGGCTCTGCAGGTATGGACTTATATGCAAATATTTCCGAAGGGGAAATTATAAAACCTGGAGAAATTAAATTAATTCCTACTGGCATTTACATATCCATGCCAGAGGGTTATGAAGCCCAAATAAGAGCCCGTAGTGGCCTTTCATTAAAACACGGTGTAACATTAGCAAATGGCATAGGGACTATTGATTCCGACTATAGGGGAGAAATCAGTATTATTTTGGTAAATTTAGGAAATAAGGACTATTTTATAGAACCGGGAGAAAGAATTGCCCAAATGGTTATAAAGAAATATATACTTGCCCAATGGGAGTTGGTGGAAGACCTTGATGAAACTGTCAGAGGGGAAGGGGGATTTGGCCATTCCGGTTAAATATCCAAAGGGGGTATAATTGTGAGGTGGCAAGAATTAAAAAATAAAGAAATAATAAATGTTTTAACAGGTGAGAGATTAGGTCTTTTTGGGGATTGTGATATAGAATTTGATGTTAGAGATGGGAAGATAAATACTGTATTAATACCAGAATCTAAAGGATATTTATCCTTTATATCGGATAAAAAGATAATACCAATTTCTTGGGATAATATTAAGAAAATTGGACCAGATATGATAATAATTGAAAAATAATCCATGCTAACATAAGAAAAGTAAAAACTATTATTGGAGGGAAAATATGAAGATAATTATCCAAAAATTTGGCGGTTCATCCTTAGCCACCTTAGAGTTAAGGGAGAATATAGTTCAAAAAGTAAGGGAAGCAAAGGAAAGGTCTATAAATCCTGTAATAGTTGTATCTGCAATGGGTAGAAAGGGTGAACCCTATGCAACAGATACTCTAATAGATATGGTAAATCAATACAAGCCAATGCCCCGAAACCTAGATTTATTAATGGCATGTGGGGAGATAATATCTTCAGTTACTATAGCTTCCTATCTTAAGGATAGGGGATGGGATACTATTCCATTAACAGGTGGGCAAGCAGGAATTATAACCGATAATCATTATGGTAAAGCAAATATAATAAATATTGATACCCAGCTACTATTAAATATACTAAAAGAAGGTAAAATACCAGTTGTAGCTGGTTTTCAAGGCATAACCAAGGAGGGAAATATTACCACCTTAGGTAGGGGTGGTAGTGATGTAACAGCAGCTATATTAGGGGAAGCATTAAAGGCAGATAGCATAGAAATATATACAGATGTTGATGGGGTTATGACTGCTGATCCTATACTAATGCCCAGTGCAAAGGTACTATCCGCAATAGATTACAATGAAGTATTAGAATTAGCAGAATACGGTGCCAAGGTAATACATCCTAGGGCTATTGAAATATCCATGCGTTCTAATATACCAATATATATAAAAAATGCCACCACCAATTCTCCAGGAACCTTAATTACAAATTATAATAAGATCAACCTTCAAAAAACCTTAAGATATCCGGTGGTTACAGGAATTGCCCATATTTCAGATCGGGCACAGATAAAGGTGAAAACAGACAATAATGAGGATTTTTTTGACCCACTGTTTTTTACTGAAATTGCCAATAATAACATAAGCATAGATTTAATAAACTTATTCCCAGAGGAAAAAGTTTTTATTATTGATAAAAAAGATATTAGCAAGGTGGAGGAAATCTTAAAGGAAAATAAATATCAATATAATATAATAGATAATTGTTGTAAGGTAACTGCAATAGGAAGTGGTATGAGAGGTGTACCAGGAGTTATGGCAAGAATTGTATCCGCCCTCCATCGGGAGGATATTCAAATATTACAAACAGCCGATTCTCACACTACTATTTCCTGTTTAGTTAAAGAAGAGGATACAAAGGCTGCTATTAGGGTACTCCATGAAGAATTTAATTTAGGATAAGAAAATACTCCTTCATTTCACATATAAATAATTCTATTACAAATAATAGTAGGATAGAATATAAAAAGTGAGGTGAAGATTTTGACAATTGAAAAACCCCAAGAAGATGTAGAACAGACAAATAATGAAAAAATAAATTCAATAGAAAAACTAGGCCAAGTAAACATACCTACCTATAAAAGCAATATTCACAGTGTAACAATAATAGGTCAAATAGAGGGTCATATGGTATCCCCTCCTCAAAATAAAACCACTAAATACGAGCATATAATTCCTCAACTATTAGCCTTGGAAGAAGATCCTAGTATAGAGGGCTTGCTTTTATTATTAAATACCATGGGAGGGGATGTGGAAGCAGGACTAGCCATTTCAGAGCTTATTTCCAGCCTTTCTAAACCAAGTGTGTCCATTGTTTTAGGAGGAGGACATAGTATAGGAGTTCCTCTATCAGTATCTACTGATTATTCCTTTATAGTTCCAACAGCAACAATGACCATTCATCCCATACGAATGACTGGATTGGTAATTGGTATTCCCCAAACCTTTGCCTATTTTAATAAAATGCAGGAAAGAATTGTTTCCTTTGTAACAAAAAATTCCTCCATTAGTGAAGAAAGATTTAGAAGTTTGATGCTAAATACGGAAGAATTAGCAAATGATACAGGTACTATACTAATAGGAAAAGAAGCAGTAGAAAATGGATTAATTAATGAGGTGGGGGGAATTTCCCAAGCTATAAACAAATTAAATCAATTAATAGAAGAGAAAAAACAAAGGGAAAAAACACAAGGGAAAAATACATTAACAGATAAATAAAAAATATGATATTATATTAAATAGCAATATTGGAATTATAAGCACAGTTTTTCTGTGCTTATTTGATGAAAAAAATCTAAAATATTTAATCAAAGAATATTTTATGATATTTTCACTATTAAAAATGCTATTATATAATTGAGGAAATTGTATAAATAAGCAAACTTTCTGCTTATGAGGTGATGACATGGTCAATAAAAAAAGGAAAGTCGCCAACAAGTTAAAAAATGAAATTATCGGTTTAACCATCTTAGCCATTGGACTCTATAGCATGTTTTCCATAATCGTAGAAAAACCTGGCAAGATGGGAATGGGTTTAAAGATAGCCTTTGGTTTTTTGTTTGGTCAAGCTGGAGTGGCCTTTATTTTAATAATAATTTTTATAGCTATTTCAATAATTATAAATGGCCAGCCCTTTCACTGGAACAGAAAAATCCTTGCCCTTATAATTATAGGTTTTAATTATTCTATATTAACTTATGTTTTTATTGTCAATGATTTATTGCCTGACTCCCTTGATATAAAATCTATTTTCTATATTGCTTGGGGCAATGCTACTCAAAACATAGGTGGTGGTTTTATAGGCTTGACTCTATCTTATATCTTAGAATCTTTACTATCTAAGACTGGGACAATTATTGTACTAATTTTAAGTACCCTAATTGCCTTTATGCTTTTTACCCAAAAATCCATAATAACCTTTTTAAAAAAAGTTTTAAACAATATAAAATCTTGGATAATCAATTTTAAAGAAGACTTATTTTCTCCAGATGGAGAAAAGGAAGCTGCAATCCACAGTGTCAGCGACCTTAATATACCCCAAGATAATGAATATAGAGAAATAAAAAGAAAAACAGAAAAAACAGATGAAAAAATTAAGATATTAGATTTCGCAGAAAATAGGAATTCTATTGGGACTAAATCTGATAATAAGTCTAATGATCAAGATTATTCCGATGAAGAAATTCTTACAAAAAACCTATATTTATCAAAACCCAAGCTATCTAAGTATACTTTTCCTCCAATAGAATTATTAAACAAACCTAATGTTGAAAGAACTTCCACCAGCAAAAAAAAGGTAATAAATAATGCTAAGATACTTGAAAACACATTATTAAACTTCGGAGTACAGGCAAAGGTGGTACAGGTTAATATGGGACCTACCATAACAAGATATGAGCTACAGCCTAATCCCGGAGTTAAAGTCAGTAAGATAGTCAGCTTAACAGATGATATAGCATTAAACTTGGCCACCTCAGGGGTAAGGGTGGAAGCCCCCATACCTGGTAAAGCAGCAATAGGGATAGAAGTTCCAAACCCTGATCCCTCGCTAGTATATATAAGGGAATTATTAGAAGATGACCATTACCAAAATTTCCCATCAGATTTAGCCTTTGGAGTAGGGAAAGATATTTCAGGAAAAGTAAAGGTGTCGGATATAGGTAAGATGCCCCATCTGCTTATAGCTGGTGCTACAGGTGCAGGGAAAAGTGTCTGCATAAATAGCCTTATTACCAGTATTCTATATAAATCAACACCAGACCAAGTAAGATTGATTTTAATAGATCCTAAGGTGGTAGAATTAAATGTATATAATGGAATACCTCATTTACTAATACCTGTGGTTACTGATCCTAAGAAAGCATCTGGTGCATTAAATTGGGCTGTTAAAGAAATGACCGACAGATATAAAAAATTTGCCCAACACAGTGTACGAGATATAGAAGGCTATAATAATTTATTCCATAAAGAGCCAGAAGAAAAAATGGCTAAGATAATAGTGATTATAGACGAATTAGCTGACCTAATGATGGCCTCTCCCCATGAGGTGGAGGATGCAATATGGAGATTAGCCCAGATGGCTAGAGCTGCAGGTATCCACTTAGTTATCGCCACTCAACGACCTTCTGTTGATGTTATAACTGGAGTTATAAAGGCCAATATTCCTTCCAGAATAGCCTTTGCAGTTTCCTCCCATATGGATTCGAGAACTATTTTAGATATGGGAGGGGCAGAAAAACTTTTAGGAAGGGGAGATATGTTATTTTATCCTGTAGGGGAAGCAAAACCAATAAGGGTACAAGGAGCCTATATTTCTGATAAAGAAGTGGAAAAGGTTGTTGAATTTATAAAAAGGGAAAATCAAGTCACCTATGATGATGAAATACTTGAGGAAATCCAATCTCAGGATATAAGAGAATTTGATAGCAAGGATGAAGAGGATGAACTCCTGCCCACCGCCATTGAGTTGGCAATAGAAAACCAACAAATATCCATATCCATGTTACAAAGAAGGCTAAGAATTGGCTATGCCCGAGCAGCAAGAATTATAGATGAAATGGAAAGAAGAAATATTATAGGGGGATATGAAGGGAGTAAACCTAGAAAGGTGTTAATATTAAAAGAAGAAACTAATGAATAAAGATAGGGATGACAAAGAGTGAAGGAAATAACAATAGAAGATGCCTATAGTTATAAAGATTTAATCTTTATAGATGTTCGCTCTCCATCAGAATACAGCTACAGCACTATACCAGGGGCCATTAATTTGCCCATATTCTCTGATGAAGAGAGAAAGAATATCGGAATAACTTATAAGGAAGATAAAGGCAAAGCATATGAAAAGGGCCTTACTATAGGTGCAAATAAACTATCTGATATATATAAGTATATAAAATCAATAGACAATATAGATAGACATAAGATAGTAGTTTTTTGTTCTAGGGGCGGTATGAGAAGCAAATCTGTAGCTTTGAATTTAAATCTCTTAAATATAAAAGCATTTCAATTAATAGGGGGATATAAGGCATATAGAAAATATGTGCTGGAAAATTTAGAAGAAAAGAACAAATCTATTAAATATATTACCCTCCATGGCAATACTGGAGTAGGGAAAACAGCCTTGTTAAAGGAATTAGAAAGACTAAATCAGCCTATTTTAAATCTAGAAGAGTTAGCAAAGAATAGGGGATCAATATTTGGGAATTTGGGTATAGAAAAGCCAAGAAGTCAAAAAATGTTTGATTCTTTATTATTCGAAAAACTAAGGCTGAATAAAAAAAGGTATATCTTTACAGAATCAGAAAGTAAAAGAATAGGCAATATAATTCTCCCTGATTTTTTAATGAAATCAATGGAGGAAGGAACCCATGTATTAGTTAAGGCAGATCTAGACCAGAGAATAAATAATTTGATAAAAGAGTACACTCCCTATGTGGATAGAGAGAGGATATATGAAATAATATCCAGCAATAAATATTTTATAAAAAGAAAGGGAATAAAATGGCTAGATAGTTTAACGGACTATCTAAAAAGAAATGATTATTATAATTTCGTTAAGACATTGTTAATAGACTACTATGATGAACTATACTATCATAATGAAAAAAAGTATAACCCATATAAATATATTATTAATAATAATGGCAATATAGATAAATCTATAGATAAATTAATATCAATTGTTTATAATTACCAATAGAAATGGGAATTTATATCCTTATATTGAATTGAGCTCAGGGGAGGTTACACATGAATCTTGCAAACCGAATAACCATTTTTAGAATTCTTTTAATTCCGATCTTTATGGTCCTTGCACTAGTGGATATAAAATATAATCGTCTTATATCCGCTTTAGTTTTTTCCTTTGCCGCCATTACCGATAGTTTAGATGGATATATAGCCAGAACTAGAAATCAAATTACCGTCTTTGGCAAATTTGCAGATCCATTGGCTGATAAACTATTAATTTCTGCAGCCCTATTAGTGTTAGTAGAATTAGGGGATCTATCTTCCTGGATGGCTTTTATAATAATAGCAAGGGAATTTATAATAACAGGTTTTAGGGTATTAGCAGCTGCAGAAGGGGTGGTAATAGCCGCCAGCTGGTGGGGTAAGATTAAGACAATAACTCAAATAGTTGCTATTGTAGCCACCTTATTAAATAACTTTCCCTTCTCTTATATTGGCTTTCCCTTTAGTAAGATAGCAATGGGATTGGCAATTGTTTTAACAATAATTTCCGGCTTTGATTATATCTATCTCAATAGAGATATTTTTAAAAAAGATAGCTAATAGAGAATAATGTAAAAAACTTTTTAAATATGGAGATTAAAAGGGAGATGTTACAATGAATGGAGAAATAATCTGTATTGGTACTGAAATATTACTAGGTGATACACTAAATTCCAATTCCCAATATTTATCCCAGGAACTATCCTCATTAGGCATAAACCTATTTTATCATACTGTGGTAGGGGACAATCCTGGTAGATTAAAAAAGGTTATAGAATTAGCAATTAAAAGATCAGATATAATAATTACCACTGGTGGATTAGGTCCAACCCAAGATGACCTGACTAAAGAAACAATAGCTGATATTTTAGACATTCCCTTAGAACTACATAAACCAAGTTTGAATTATATAGAATCATATTTTAAAAATACCGGTAGAAAGATGACAACTAATAATATTAAACAGGCTTATGCGCCGGTAGGGAGTATAGTAGTCCCTAATGATAATGGTACTGCCCCAGGTATTATAATAGAAAACAACAATAAAATATTTATTTTACTACCTGGCCCTCCCCATGAAATGACAAATATGTTTAAAAAGAGTATTTTCCCCTATATCTTAAAAAAGGAAAAAATAAATTTTTACTCAAGATATTATAAAGTGGTGGGTATTGGAGAATCCCAGCTAGAGGATATGCTCATAGATATAATTAAAGATCAAACAAATCCTACCATAGCAACCTATGCAGGCCACAATGAAATTCTACTTAGATTAACAGCTAATTCTAAGGACCAGGACACAGCAGATAAAGTACTCCAACCCTATGAGGATTTATTAATGGATAGAATAGGTAAAAATATATATGGGGGGAAGGAAGATACCTTAGAAAAGGTAACAGGAAATCTATTAATAGAAAAGAATATTACCCTATCTATAGCAGAATCCTGTACTGGAGGAATGATTGCAAGCAGACTCACTTCTATACCTGGAATTTCTAAGGTATTCCATAGTGGAATTGTATGCTATTCAAATTCTGCAAAGGAAAATCTTATAGGCGTGTCCTCAGATATATTAACTTCTAAAGGTGCAGTCAGTCCAGAAGTGGCAGAAGAATTATGCAGAAAACTATATCAAAAGACAAAGACAGATATTGTAATGTCCGTTACAGGAATTGCAGGCCCAGGGGGAGCTACAAAGGATAAACCTGTGGGACTGGTATATATAGGCATATTATATAAAGACAAGGTAGAGGTAAGGAAATATATCTTTTCCGGTTCCCGGGTGAAGGTACAAGAAAGAGCTTCCCAACAGGCTTTAAATATTCTAAGGAAAAAACTTATAGGTATTATTTGACTCAAGGTAATATCTTGTATATAATTTAATAAGGGAACATTTGTTCGATTATATTTGAAGGGTAGGGAGTTTAATGGAGAAAGAGAAGGCATTAGCAATAACTCTAAAGCAAATTGAAAAACAATTTGGAAAGGGTTCTATTATGAAGTTAGGGGAAGATTCAGCGAAATTGAATATCGATTCAATATCCACCTCCTCTATCGGATTAGATATTGCACTGGGCATCGGAGGAGTTCCTAGGGGAAGGGTGGTAGAAATATTTGGCCCCGAATCTTCAGGTAAGACCACAGTTGCATTACATATAATAGCCCAAGCACAAAAAGATGGGGGAACGGCAGCATTTATAGATGCAGAACATGCCTTGGACCCCACTTATGCCAAGGCATTAGGAGTGGATATTGATGAATTAATAGTGTCCCAACCAGATACAGGTGAACAGGCATTAGAAATCTGTGAGGCCCTAGTGCGCAGTAATGCTATAGATGTTGTAGTGGTGGACTCAGTAGCAGCTCTAGTTCCTAAGGCAGAAATAGAAGGGGAGATGGGAGATTCCCATGTAGGGTTACAGGCTAGACTTATGTCCCAGGCCCTTAGAAAACTTGCTGGTGTTATCAATAAATCAAGGACTACTACTATTTTTATAAATCAATTAAGGGAAAAAGTAGGTGTTATGTTTGGAAATCCTGAAACCACACCTGGAGGTAGGGCCCTTAAGTTTTATTCATCTATTCGTCTAGATGTGAGAAGAATAGAAACCCTTAAACAGGGCCAAGAAATGATAGGTAATAGGACAAGAGTTAAAGTTGTTAAAAACAAAGTAGCCCCTCCTTTTAAAATGGCGGAATTTGATATAATGTATGGGGAGGGAATATCCAGAGAAGGGGATTTAATAGATGTGGGAGTAAGCGCTGATATTGTTAAAAAATCTGGTGCTTGGTATTCATATAATGAACAACGTTTAGGTCAAGGCAGAGAAAATGCTAAATTATTTTTAAAAGACAATCCAGAAATTGCCCAAGAAATAGAATATTTATTAAGGAAAAAGTATAATCTTATAAAAGATGAACAAATAGAAGACAATTAAACACCTTATCCTTACATTTTAATAATAGATCCCCATAGGGGGTCTATTTTTCTGATAATTGACAGAAAGACTCCACTCCTTGACACAAATTTTAAAAAGTTATAAAATGGTGATAAATAAAAAATAATATTTTTATAGGCTATGACATGAATAATAGAAAATATAAAACTCATAATATTTAAATAGGGAGTGATTTATTTTCAAGTCGAGTCAAGTCTTACTCGATTTATTTTTTTGTGACAATTGAATAAGGAGGTGTTGCAAGATTAATAGCACAATTATAAACATTATATTAAATGTGGTAATAGCAATAATAGCCATTATTATTGGCTATTATATTAGAAAAAACATTGCTGAAGGAAAAATCCATAGTGCAGAAGAAACAGCGAAAAAAATCGTTGATGATGCACTTAAAGAAGCAGAAACAAGCAAGAAGGAAAAACTATTAGAAGCAAAAGAAGAAGTTCATGCTATTAGAAATGAGATTGAAAAAGAAAACAGAGAAAGAAGAAATGAAATTCAACGCCTGGAAAGAAGAGTTCTTCAAAAGGAAGAAAATTTAGAACGCAAATTAGAGGATTTGGAAAAAAGGGAAGAAAGTATACAAAGGAAGTTAAAGGATGTAGAAAAAAAGCAGAATTCGGTAGAAGAATTATATCAAAGGCAATTAGAGGAATTGGAAAAATTATCCGGGTTAACCCATGAAGAGGCAAGACAAATCCTTTTAAATAATGTGGAGAAGGAAATAACAAGGGAATCTGTTATTTTGATAAAAAACATTGAATCAAAGGCTAAAGAGGAGGCCGAAAAGAAGGCAAGAGAAATCATTACTTATGCAATACAGAAATGTGCGGCAGACCATGTTGCTGAAACAACAGTATCTGTAGTAAGCTTACCCAATGACGAAATGAAGGGCAGAATAATTGGTAGGGAAGGTAGAAATATTCGCACATTAGAAACACTTACAGGTATTGATTTGATTATAGATGACACCCCTGAAGCTGTTATTTTATCAGGATTTGATCCAATAAGAAGGGAAGTTGCTAGAATTGCCTTAGAAAAACTTATTCTAGATGGAAGAATACACCCGGCTAGAATTGAAGAAATGGTGGAAAAGGCTAGGGTAGAAGTAGATAATACTATCCGAGAAGAAGGGGAACAAGCAACCTTCGATACTGGAATCCATGGTCTCCATCCCGAAATTATAAAATTATTGGGACGGCTAAAATTCAGGACAAGTTATGGCCAAAATGTATTAAAACATTCTGTGGAGGTATCCCATTTAGCAGGTATTATGGCCCAGGAATTGGGAGCAGATGTTAAAATTGCAAAAAGGGCAGGTTTACTCCATGATATAGGTAAGGCAGTAGACCATGAAGTGGAAGGGCCCCATGTTGCAATAGGGGTAGATATACTTAGAAAATATAAGGAATCCCCCCTTGTTATCCATGCCATAGAGGCACACCATGAAGATGTGGAAGCTGAAACCATTGAGGCTGTATTAGTTCAAGCTGCCGATGCAATATCTGCAGCACGTCCAGGAGCTCGTAGAGAGACACTAGAGTCCTATATAAAACGTTTAGAGACATTAGAAGAAATTGCAAATTCATTTACCGGAATTGAAAAATCCTTTGCTATTCAGGCAGGTAGAGAAATAAGAATAATGGTTAAGCCTGAAGAAATAGACGATATAGAGATGTTTAATATTTCCAGATCCATAGCAAAAAAAATTGAAGAAGAATTAGAATATCCAGGTCAAATTAAAATCAATGTGATCAGGGAAACCCGATCTATAGAATATGCAAAATAGCCATAAAAGAGGCCAATGTGCCTCTTTTAAAATTAATGAAAAAGTTTATTGAATAAAATTCCAGCTATCTATGATATAATACTTATAGAAATGAAAAATACAGGGACGGTAATAAAATGAAATTCTTAATAATAGGAGATATAGTAGGTCGGGGAGCAAGAAATATTCTTAAAACAAAGTTAGAGGGTATTATAAAAGAAAATCAGATCCAATTTGTAATAGCAAATGGTGAAAATGCCTCTGGTGGGAATGGATTATCCTATAAAAATGCCCAAGAACTATTTTCTTACGGTATAGATGTTATTACTATGGGCAATCATACTTGGGACCAAAAAGAGATATATAAATATATAGATCAAGAAGAAAGAATAGTCCGTCCCTCTAATTATCCTTCCCCCTGTCCCGGTAGAGGATATACTATTATAGATAAAAATAATATAAAAATTGCCATTTATAATTTATCTGGCAGGGTATTTCTAAATTCCTTAGATTGTCCTTTTAAAACCTTTGAAAAAGACTATAAAAATCTAAAGAATTTAGCAGATATAATTATATTAGATTTCCATGGAGAGGCAACAGCGGAGAAAAAGGCAATGGGTTGGTTTGTAGATGGTAAGGTGTCCCTTATATTTGGTACTCATACCCATGTTCAGACTGGCGATGAGAGAATTTTACCTAATGGCACTGGCTATATAACAGATATAGGCATGACAGGCCCTTATAATTCAGTAATAGGTGTAGATAAGGATATAGTTATTGAAAGATTTTTAACCCAAAGACCTATACGTTTTGAAGTGGCAAAAGGCCCAATAGAGCTAAATGGAATAATTGTGGACATAAATGAGGAAAATGGGAAATGCGAAAATATCCAGCCCTATAAACAACTTTACCTACAAGAATAAATATAATTCTCAAACTAAAAGGATTTTATTAGCAAATATAGAATACTAGATTATGGATTATTAATTAATAATAATTATGATAATAAAGGGGGCAAAATAATGGAAGTATTAAAAGTATCATCTAAATCAAATCCTAATTCAGTAGCTGGAGCTCTTGCAGGTGTATTAAGGGAAAAAGGTGCTGCAGAGATTCAGGCTATAGGTGCTGGCGCAATTAATCAAGCAGTAAAAGCTGTAGCTATTGCAAGGGGTTTTGTTGCTCCTAGTGGTGTAGATTTAATTTGTATTCCTGCATTTACCGACATAGAGATTGATGGTGAAGAAAGAACGGGAATTAAATTAATTGTTCAGCCTAGATAGATTGATTAAATAACCTGCTTATAGCGGGTTTTTTATTTAGTGGGAAAGGGTTACTTTTATAAAAACTAAAATATTTAGATGCTATATTAAAATTTAGTGACACTTACAAAAATTATACAAGAATCAGTTCATTAAAAAAATTAGGTTTTCTATAATAAGAAATATTGTATACAATATAAATAAATGGTTTTATAATTAGGAGGAAGAGATTTGGATTTTATTGATTTACATGTCCATACTAACACCTCAGATGGACTCTTATCACCTAAGGAAGTGGTATATTGGGCCCATAAAAAAAATCTAGCGGCGATAGCTATTACAGATCATGATACCGTAGATGGAATTGATGAAGCCCTATTTTACGGAGAAAAATACAATGTGGAAGTAATTCCCGGAATTGAAATAAATACTGATTATAAGGGTTCAGAAGTACATATTCTAGGCTACTATATTGGTTATAAGGCTACCTGGTTTAAAGATATTCTAAAGAAGATTTCCTCCGCAAGATTTGATAGGGCAAAAAAGATAATAGAGAAATTAGATAATCTAGGATTAGAAATCACCTTTGATGAGGTGCTAGAAATAAGTGGTGAAGCATCTATCGGACGGCCCCATATTGCCAGAGTATTAGTAAATAAAAAACTAGCCTATAATAACAAGGAAGTTTTTGATAAATATATAGGAATAAATGGACCTGCCTATGTACCAAGATATAAAATTACCCCCTGTATGGCAATAGAGTATATCTTAAAAAGTGGGGGTATACCGGTATTAGCCCATCCTGGATTAATAAAGGATAGGGCCATTATAGAGGAATTGGTGGAAAATAATCTTAAAGGAATAGAGGTCTTTCATACTAAACACAATCAGGATATGGTAAAATTATTTATGGATTTTGCAAAAAAACATGATTTAATAATTACTGGGGGTTCTGATTGTCATGGTGTATTCACCGACGGTATTTCTCTTTTAGGCAGCTTAAATATAGATAAAAAATACCTAGACATATTAAAAACAGAATTTCATATTTAGTACTCACCAATAATGTAAGATAATAAACTAAGATGAAAATAAATCTTTTCAAAACATCTGAAATAAAATATAATAGACATTATAATTTTGAAAGGAGGCATAAAAGTGAAAAAACTAATTGCTGATAGAGTTAAAAATATATCACCATCAATGACATTAGCCATAACTGCAAAAGCAAAAGAACTAAAAAGCCAAGGTATTGATGTTATAAGTTTTGGTGCAGGAGAACCAGACTTTGACACCCCTATACATATACAACAAGCAGGGATAGAAGCTATAAATAAAGGTTTTACTAGATATACACCAGTAAATGGCATATTACCCTTAAGGGAAGCAGTGGCAAAAAAACTATTAAAGGACAATGGCTTAAATTATTCTATAGATGAGATAATTATTAATAGTGGGGCTAAACACAGTATATCCACTGCCCTCCAAGCTATTTGCAATCCAGGGGAGGAAGTTATTATTCCTGTTCCCTACTGGGTTAGTTATCCTGAAATGGTTAAATTAGCAGAGGGAAAGCCAATACTAGTAGATACAAAGGCAGAAAATAATTTTAAATTAACCAAAGAAGAATTTTTACAAGCTATAACACCAAATACCAAGGCAGTGATTATTAACAGTCCTGCCAATCCCATAGGAACTGTCTATTCAAAAGAAGAACTTGAGGTTATAGGAAAAATAGCAATAGACCACCAAATATATATAATTTCCGATGAAATATATGAAAAATTAATTTATGATAATAAAAAACATATTAGTATTGCATCCATAGATGAGAAGTTTAAGGAATGGACAATATTAATCAATGGCCTATCTAAAACATATGCAATGACAGGATGGAGACTAGGTTACACCGCTGCCAATAAGGAAGTAATTAATGCAATGGGCAGGGTCCAAAGTCATGCCCTATCTCATCCCAGCTCCATTACCCAATATGCTGGATTAGCAGCTTTAGAGGGGGAGAAGGACCTAACTAATAAGATGATAGTAGAATATGATAGAAGAAGACTATATATGGTCAATAGACTAAGGGGGATGAGGGATTTAGGATTTATTTATCCAGAAGGGGCCTTTTATATATTTGTGGATATCTCTAAGGTATTTGGTCGAAAGATTAATGGGGTGGAAATAAACTCCTCACTAGATTTTGCCAATGAATTATTAGAGCAGAGGAAGGTGGCAGTTATTCCAGGGGTAGCCTTTGGAGCAGACCATTATATTCGACTTTCCTATGCAACTTCATTAGAAATTATTGAAGAAGGATTAAATAGAATAGAAGACTTTATAAAATAAAAGGGTTATACTAGTATTATATTAAAAAATTAGGTGAAATAGATTATTTTTACTAGTAAGTAGGAGGGTATTACTAATGATAAAAACAACAATTGGAAATATTTCTCAGCAGGAAAACCAAGAAGTGGTCATCGAAGGATGGTTATACAATAAAAGATCCAGTGGTAAAATACAATTCCTGCAGTTAAGGGATGGTACAGGATTTATACAAGGTGTGGCAGTAAAAAATGAGGTAAGTAGTGAAGTTTTTAATCTCTGTAAAGAATTAACTCAAGAATCTGCAATACGAGTTTTTGGTATAGTAAGAAAGGATGACCGGGCACCTAGCGGCTATGAACTTACCATTACAAATTTGGAATTAGTAAGCTTGGCAATGAAATATCCCATCTCCTTAAAGGAACATGGAATAGAGTTTTTGATGGACCATAGACATCTATGGCTTCGTTCAAAGCGACAACATGCAATTTTAAAAGTTAGAGCTGCCATAGGGAGATATGCTCGAGAATTCTTAGATAATAGAGGATTTACCCACATAGATTCACCCATAATTACCTCCTCTGCACCGGAGGATTCCGGCAGCCTATTTGAAGTAGATTATTTTGGAGAAAAGGCCTATCTAGCTCAAACGGGACAATTATATGCTGAAGCTGCAGCCATGGCATTTGGAAGTGTTTACACCTTTGGGCCTACCTTTAGGGCGGAAAAGTCTAAGACCAGAAGACACCTAAATGAATTTTGGATGTTAGAACCAGAGGTATGCTATTTAGATCATGAAGGGAGCTTAAAGCTTCAGGAAGATTTAATAGAATACATTGTCCAAAATGTAATAAAAAGTTGCACCTTAGAATTAAAAACCTTAGGAAGGGATATTAAAGAACTAGAAATTATAAAGGCACCTTTCCCAAGGATTACCTATGATAAGGCAGTTGAAATGCTAAAAGAAAATGGAATGGAAATAGAATGGGGCGAGGACTTTGGTGCTCCCCATGAGATATACCTATCAGAACAATTTAATGGATTGCCTGTTTTTGTCACCCACTATCCTAAGGATTGCAAAGCATTTTATATGGAGCCTGATCCCGACAGACCAGATACCGTTAAATGTGCCGATCTTCTCTATCCCGGCTTTGGTGAAATTATTGGTGGAAGTGAAAGAATTCATGATTTGGATATTTTACTCCAAAGAATTCAGGAAGAGAATCTACCAATGGAAGTTTATGATTGGTATGCGGATTTAAGAAAATATGGAACTGTACCCCATTCTGGCTTTGGCTTAGGATTGGAGAGAATGACTATTTGCATTACTGGAGTGGACCATATAAGGGAGGCTATCCCCTTTGCCAGAACATTAAATAGAATAACTCCATAGAAAATAATTATTTTGGAAGGACCTCTTGTCCTTCCCTTATTTGGACAATAAAAAAAGGATAATATTCCATTAATTATCCTTTAAATCTTATTAGATTCTAAAATTGGCAGGGGTAGAAGGATTCGAACCCTCGGCACGTGGTTTTGGAGACCACTGCTCTGCCAGCTGAGCTATACCCCTGGGACAAAGATAATTATAGCACATATAACCAATAAGTCAACAACTGAAAAGGCTTTTTATAAAGTTTTCATAAAAAATCTTTATAAAAATAAAAACACATCAATAAATAAAAAAATGGAAAAATTGACATATTATTTTTTATATAGTAGACTAGCATAGGTGAAAGTATTATTAATAAAAAAGCAGGTGATTTTTTGTTTTTATATGAAGATATAAAGACAGAACTTAGGAAAAAAGGCTATAAGCTAACACCTCAGAGAAAAACAACCTTAGATATAATATTAAAACACAATGATAAACATCTTAGTATAGAAGAAATATATGAATTAGTTAAACAGGAATATCCTAAAATAGGATTAGCAACAATCTATAGAACCATTCAATTATTCGAAGATATAGGTATTGTCAGCAAACATAATTTTAATGATGGTTGTAATAGATATGAATATGCAGATCCTACCAGAGAACATAATCATCACCATCTAATATGCCTCTCCTGTGGGGAGGTTAGTGAGATGGATGACGATTTATTAGAAGAATTAGAAAGAGAAGTAAAAAACAAAAAGGGATTTCAAGTAACTAATCACACTTTAAAACTATTTGGTTATTGCAAAAAATGCAAGGATAAGAGATAATCCTGTGTCTTACTGCAGGATTGTTTTTATTTAATAGAGCAAATTTATTAATAGGGGTTTTAGAGATGATAAGAATTCTTCATACGGCAGATTTACATTTAGATAATGGTTTTACCGCCAGTAATTTACCCTATGAAATAATAAAGGACAGACAAAGAGATTTACTTACAACCTTTGATAGAATAATAGAATTAGCAAGGGAAGAAAGGGTAGATATATTACTTATTTCTGGTGACTTATTTGAACATAGATATATTAAACTAAATACAATACACTATGTAAATAAAAGACTGGGAGAACTTAATAATACCAAAATCTTTATATTGCCCGGGAATCACGACCCATATAATGTAGTACATTTTTACAGAACCTATCCTTGGAATAAAAATATACATATTTTTAAGGATAGATATGAAAAAGTACCCATAAGAAAATTAAATTTAATAGTACATGGGATAGGCTATGGATATCAGGAGGAAAGTAGGCCATTATTAGAACAGCTGATTATTCCTCCTACCGGAGAAATTAATATTCTAATGCTCCATGGCACAGATACTACTTCATCACCACAAAAACAATCTAAATATTTGCCCTTTAATTATGAAGATTTATTAAAAAGCGGTTTTGACTATATAGCTTTAGGACATTTTCACAATTATAAAATTTATAAAGACCTATATGGCAAAATAATAGGGGCTTATCCAGGCAGTCCTGAACCCTTAGGTTTTGATGAATTAGGAAATCATGGAATTATATTAGGAGAAATATCCAGAGAGAAAAACAATATAGATATCTTACCCCTATCAAAAAGACAATATTATAAGCTAGATATTGATATAACTGGAGCTAATGGTTGGGAGGAAATAAAAATTACATTATTAGAGAAAATAACCCCCCTAAATCCTAAAGATAATCTATTTAAAATCAGATTATATGGAAGTTTTTCTTGGGAGCTAGGGGAGACCATAGAATTTTTCCAAAATCAACTTAAAGACCTAGCATATTATATCCATATCCAAGATGATACAGCACCCGAATATGAAGGGGAAGATTTACTTTATAATAATACACTATTATCTTCCTATAGTATAAAATTACAAAAAAGATTAGAGCAGGAAAAAGATGAAAGACAGAGAAAAATTCTAAAAAAAGCCATGACAATAGGAGCTAATGTATTAAGAGGTGGGAAGAATAAAATATGAAGCTAAAAAGCGCATATCTTCAAGCCTATGGGAAGTTTATAAATAAAAAGCTAGAATTCGGTCCTAATATAAATTTGATATATGGGGATAATGAAGGAGGAAAATCCACAATAGCAGAATTTATTTTTGCCATGTTCTATGGGCAAAAAAAATATGGGGTAAAAAGAAGAATTTATACCCCTATCCACAGCTTTAATAGACCTTGGTCCCATCCCCTCTATCAGGGTATCTTAACATATTCTTTAAATAAAGAAGAATTTAGAATAGAAAGAAATTTTCACAATGACTTTGAGGAAATAAAGATATATAACTTAAGGGGAGAAGATATTACAAATAATTATAAATTTGACAGCAGAATGGAATCAGAATTCTTTAAAGAGCAAATTGGATTAAATGAGAGAATCTTTAAAAACACAATATATCTATCCCAAAATGATATGGAAGGTTCCCTATATAGTAACAAAGAAAATCTACTAAAGGAGATATTAGCCCAGACCATCTACGGTGTAGAAGTTGACCAAGGGGAAAAGACTATAGGGGAGGCCATAGCTCAGCTAGAAAAGTCAAAAAGAGATATCGGTACAATAAATAATAAAAATAAACCCTTAGGAAGAAGCTATCAACTCCTTAGGGAGAACTTAGAAATAAAATACCAAATAGAAAATAAAATGGACCAAGATGGCCAGTATCGCCAATCCCTAAAGGAAATAGAAGATAAAAAAAATAAGCTAATAGAAAAAAAATCCAAATTAAATATATATAAAAATCATTTAAATAATCAAGAGATAAAAAGGAAAATAGATTTAATTGAAAATCTAATAATCCAAATAAAGGAAATAGAGGAATATATTAAAGAGAATTTTGACCATAACATTAAGGAAAACTCATTAGAAGATATAAAAATTAAGAGAATAAAAAATCAAAAAAGAATAAAAACATTAATTGGGCTTATTATAGGATGGATATTTTTAGGTGGAGCAACTTTGATTTGGGCCCTTATTGCCACCAAACTAATATATCAAGGGCCTATATTACTAGCTATTATTATTTTTTTAATACAGAATATAATAAGGCTAAAAAGCCTTACCAAAAACAATGAGATACTTTTTAACCAACTAGAGGCTACAGGAAAATATCAAGATGCCTATTATGAATTAAAATATCTTCAAGAAAAGCAGGAGGATGAAATAGGAGAATTTAGCCTAGACCAATTAAAGAAAAAAATTCAGCCCTTAGAAGGGGATATTGATTTTTCAAATATAGATGCAGATGCTAATACAGTGGATATAATGCTAAGACAATTGGAAAATGAATTAATACAATTAAACAATGAAAAGATAGCTTTAAATGTAAGGATAGAAGAAAATAATTGGGAACCAGATAGATTAGAGCAGGTGGAATTAGATATTAACAATTTAAAAAATACCATTGAGGATTTAGAAGAACAAGTTGAGGCAATAGATATTGCTATAGCCACCTTAAAGGAGATAGAAAGCTCAGGCAACTCCCAATGGCTACCACCTCTTATTAAAAAAACCCAAGAAAATATATATAAAATAACTAAAAAGTATCATACTATTAAGATAGATGAAGAATCTCAAATTAAAACCCTTGATCCACTCACAGAAAAATTGGTTCCAATTGACCAATTAAGCAAGGGCACCTTTAACCAATTTTATTTTGCATTAAGAATTAGTATGATTCAGGGAATTTCCCCCCTGCCCATAAAATTGGCTATTATATTAGATGAACCATTTATAAATTTTGACAATAAACGCTTTGAGGAAAGCATGAACTTATTAAAGGAGCTTTCCCAAGACCATCAGATATTAATTTTTTCTAGCCAGGCTAGGGAAAGGGCATATTTAGATAAGAATAACTGGAATTATAATTATATTGAATTATAGGGCGAATAATTCAAATAAAATAAAATATAAAAAATGAAAGGAGGCTCAGTATTGGCTAATAATAAAGATAAACTAAAGGTAATTCCCTTAGGTGGACTAGGGGAGGTAGGAAAGAATATCACAGTTTTTGAATACAAAAACGATATTATTGTTGTTGATACCGGCACAAGTTTTCCCGATGAGGAAATGTATGGAATAGATTTAGTTATTCCAGATTTAACATATTTAATAAAAAATAAAAGTAGGGTAAAGGGGATTGTATTAACCCATGGACACGAAGATCACATTGGATCCTTGCCATACTTATTAAAGGAAGTAAATGCACCGGTTTATGCTACAAGACTTACCTTAGGATTAGTAGAATTAAAGCTAATTGAGCACAATTTACTTGATGTAAGTGATTTAAGAATAATTAAGGCAGGAGATAAGATAAACCTAGGTCAATTTAATATTGAGTTTATGAATGTAAACCATAGTATTGCTGATAGTGTGGCACTAGCCATTAGATGTGGCGATATTCTGGTTGTCCATACCAGTGATTTTAAAATTGACTTCACACCAATAGATGGCAAACAAACAGACCTACATCGATTTTCTGAACTAGGCAAGGAAGGGGTTACCCTTCTACTAGCAGATAGCACAAATGTTGAACGCCCAGGCTATACAGTTTCAGAGAGCATTGTAGGGGAAACATTCCTAGAATTATTTAGGGGTGTAGAAAGTAGAATTATTGTGGCCACCTTTGCATCCAATATTCATCGGGTACAGCAGATAATAAATGCGGCTGCCCATTATAATAGGAAGGTTGTAGTCAGTGGCAGAAGTATGGTAAATGTTGTATCAGTTTCATCAGAATTAGGATATTTAAAAATTCCTAAAGGTACATTGATTGATATTAATGACATTAAGAAATACTCAGATGACCAAATAGTGATAATTACCACTGGTAGCCAAGGGGAACCAATGTCTGGCTTAAGTAGAATGTCAGTATCCGAGCATAGAAAGCTTCAAATATCCAAAGGGGACTTAGTAATAATCTCTGCCACCCCCATACCAGGAAATGAAAAAACCGTTTCCCAGGTTATTAATCAATTATTTGAATTAGGTGCTAATGTAATTTATGAAAAATTAGCAGAGGTTCATGTTTCTGGCCATGCCTGTCAGGAAGAATTAAAACTCATTCACTCCCTGATAAAGCCAAAATATTTCTTGCCAGTCCATGGGGAATATAGAATGTTAATGCAGCATTCCCAATTGGCAGAAAAACTAGGTATGGCAAAAGAAAATATATTTGTAGCAGAGATAGGTTCTGTCCTAGAACTAGATAATGATACAGCTAAGATTAGTGGAAGGGTTCCTGCTGGTCAAACCTTAGTAGATGGCTTAGGAGTAGGAGATGTAGGCAGTATAGTCCTTAGAGATAGAAGACATCTATCCCAGGATGGACTATTTATTGTGGTGGTGTCCTTTGATAGTGAAAAGGGCAAGGTGGTTTCCGGCCCTGATGTTATCTCCCGAGGCTTTGTATATGTAAGGGAATCAGGCAATCTTATAGAGGAGGCCAAAAGTGTAGTTAGGGATGCCTTACAAAGCTGTGAAGAAAAACAAATTACCGATTGGGCAACTATTAAAAGCACCATACGGGATAGTTTAAGGGAATTCCTATATGAAAAGACCAAGAGAAAACCAATGATTTTACCAATAATCATGGATGTATAAAATAATTTGATGTAAAGATAATAGGGAGCCTAGAGATGAAGTTAATATCATTCCTTGGGCTCCTTTATAGTTTGCCTTTTAGTCTTATCGAAGGCAAGATATCTTCATAGCCTCCTTAGGTAATTTCCTCTTTTATGATATACAAATAATTATATAGACTTAATTAAGTCGCCGGCTTATGAAATATCTTCTCTATTTAATTGTTTGCCTTATATATATATGATAAAATTTGATATGTAATTTTAAGACCAAAGGATAAGGAGCAAGACTATGATATTACTGATTATATTTTTAATACTAGGTTTAATAATAGGTTTATTTGATATAGTACCAGAAAAGTATATGGATAAGATTAAATTAGTCCCCACCATAAGTATAATATTTATATTATTTCTTATGGGCAGCAAAATAGGAATGAATCCCAAAATAATTCAAAACATAAATATTATTGGGCTTAAGGCACTAATTCTTACTATAGGTAGCATAGCTGGCTCCTTGTTATTTATAAAAATATTCTTATCTAGGATGAATTTTTCATTGGAAAGACAGGAGGAAAATGAATGACCCTTATATTAGTTATTGCAATAGCCTTAGGGATACTTATGGGACTCTATGTTTTCCCCAATGGAATACTGATATATTTAGACCAGGGGGTTACTCTAGGCTTATGCATAATGTTGTTTTTCGTAGGTATTGATATTGGAAAAAACAAAGAAGTCTTTAATAGAATAAAGGTATTAGGATGGAAAATCCTTTTGCTACCTATATCTATAGCAACAGGTAGTATAATAGGTGCCATGATTATAAGCTATTCTATTAATTTACCCCTTTGGGAGGCTGCTGCAGTAGGTTCCGGTATGGGTTGGTATAGTTTTTCTGCAGTAATAATAGACCAACTCCACAGCACCCAATTAGGTGCCATAGGATTTTTATCCAATGTCTTAAGAGAAATACTGGCAATACTTATACTGCCCCTAATAGCAAAATATTTTCAGCCCCTTTATGCAATAGCACCTGCTGGGGCAACAGCTATGGACACAGTATTACCCTTGATTTCAAGATACACCTCCCCGGAAATATCTATTTTAGCCTTTATAACCGGTGTGGTTTTATCCACTATGATACCATTTTTAGTGCCATTTTTTCTCCAATTTGCCTAAGTAGGCTGGGAAAAAATCATTATTATATCTAAAACTTGTTATGTCTGCTATTAAGATTTATAATAAATAAAAACCTTAGGGAAAAGGGGATTTCAAATGAGTAAAGAGTATACATTTAATAGAAAAAAGAGGGGAGTATTTTCTACCCTAATGATTATTTTAATTATTATAGCAATTATTATTGGGGGCTCCTTTATATATTATAATAATTTATTGGCCCCAAAGGATGCCAGAGGAGAAGAAAAGATGGTAAGTATTCCCCAGGGCTATTCTGTAAAGGGTATTTCTAAGATATTAGAAGAGGAAGGCATAATAAAAAACAAATTAGCCTTTCAACTAGCGGTAAGACTAGAAAATCTCACAGGAAAATTACAATCAGGAAATTATCTGTTGAGCCCAGCAATGACTTCAAAGGAAATTATCTATAGGATAGCTGGGGGACAGGTTATTGACGACTCCATAAAGGTAACCATACCAGAAGGATTTGAATTAAAAATGATAGCAGAAAGACTAGAAGAAAAAGGTCTTACCACTAAGGAAGAATTTATTAAAGCTGCCAAAGATTTTGACCAATATGATTATAAATTTTTAAAACACATTCCAAAGGATAGGGAAAATCCCCTGGAAGGATATCTCTTCCCAGATACCTATAATTTCCCCCAAGGGGTTTCAAATCAGCAGATAATCGCTACAATGCTGGCCCGATTCAATGAGATATTTAAGGATGAATACTATGACCAGGCTGAAAAATTAAATATGACTGTAGATCAGGTGGTTATATTAGCCTCTATTGTAGAAAGGGAGGCAAAGGTAGCCTCCGAAAGACCTATTATTTCAGGAGTTTTCCATAAGAGATTAGAAATAGGAATGAGACTAGAGTCCTGTGCCACCATTCAATACATCTTAGGAGAGCGAAAACCCAGACTATTAAATAAAGATTTAGAAGTGGTCTCCCCCTATAATACCTATAAAAATTCTGGTTTGCCCATAGGTCCAATAGCATCCTTTGGAGAGGACTCCTTAAAAGCTGCCCTATATCCAGAAAAAACAGACTATCTATTCTTTGTAGCAAAGGATGATGGCAGCCATGTATTCAGTAAAACATTAGCAGAACATAATGCGGCTAAGAAGAAGGTATTAAAATAAATTTGACAGAAGATAGAATCTTTCAGGAGTGATTATTTGAATTATATAAATCAGGAATATATTGAACACTATATACAGGGATTACTCCCTAAACC
Source organism: Eubacteriaceae bacterium (assembly GCA_012838085.1). Taxonomy (GTDB): domain Bacteria; phylum Bacillota; class Clostridia; order Eubacteriales; family Garciellaceae; genus DUPX01. The sequence continues at coordinate 6,260 of DUPX01000001.1, read as the reverse complement.
CAGTCCCTTTCTTAAAAAGATGGAAGATAGGGCAGAAAAACTCCATATACCTATTATTCATCCAGAGGTGAGCCAATTTATCACCCTATTATTAAAGGGCCAAAACTGTAAAAACCTTTTAGAGGTGGGCACCGCCATTGGCTATTCTGCAATAATATTTTCAAAGGCAATGGGAAAAGATAGTAGGGTAGTTACCATTGAAAGAGAAAGGGAAATGATTCATAAGGCTAAAGAAAATATAAAAGAAGCAGGATTAGAGGACAATATAACTATTCTTGGGGGAGAGGCAGGGGAGATATTACCCACCCTGACAGATTCCTTTGATTGTATATTTCTAGATGGGGCAAAGGGCCACTATCTGGATTTTCTACCTAATTGCTTAAAATTATTAAAGGACAATGGATTGCTAATATCTGATAATGTATTATTTCGCGGGATGATAGCCAGTGATAAATTGGTAAAACGCAGAAAAATCACAATAGTAAAGAGAATGAGAAAATATTTAGCTGCCATATCCCACCATCCCCAATTAAAAACCAGTATAATTCCCTTAGGAGATGGATTGGCTATTAGTTTAAAAGGAGGGAATAAAGATTGAGAAAACCAGAACTTTTAGCACCAGCAGGTAATTTAGAAAAATTAAAATTTGCCCTTATATATGGTGCCGATGCAGTTTATTTAGCTGGAAAGGCATATGGACTTAGGGCAGCAGCAGGAAACTTCACCCTAGAGGAAATGGAAGAAGGGGTAAAATTTGCCCATGATAGGGGAAAAAAGGTATATGTTACCCTTAATATTATTCCCCACAACAGTGACCTAAAGGGTTTAGATAGATATATAAAAGATATAGACAGGATAGGAGTGGACAGTGTGATTGTGGCCGATCCGGCAATTATCACCCTAGTACAGGAAAATGCTCCCAATCTTCCTATTGCACTAAGTACCCAGGCAAATAATACCAATTGGAAAAGTGCTATATTTTGGCATAATGTAGGAGTAAGCAGAATAATTCTAGCCCGGGAGCTATCCTTAAAGGAAATCAAAACCATTGTGGATAAGACACCCAGCACCCTAGAGATAGAAACCTTTGTCCATGGGGCAATGTGTATTTCCTATTCTGGTAGATGCCTACTTAGTAATTATATGGCAAATCGGGATTCAAATAGGGGAGCCTGTGCCCAACCTTGCCGTTGGAAATATAGAGTGGTAGAGGAAAAACGACCAGGGGAATATTACCCTATATATGAAGATGAAAGGGGCACCCATATATTTAATTCCAAAGACCTATGTATGATTGAACATATACCAGAATTAGTTGATGCAGGTATATCCAGTTTTAAAATTGAAGGTCGAATGAAAAGCCTTTACTATGTGGCAACAATTGTAGCCACCTATAGAAAGGCATTGGACTTATACCTTAAGGATCCAGAAAACTTTAAAACTGATCCTAAGTGGCTAGATGAGATAACAAAGGCCAGCCATAGAGAATACACCAAGGGTTTTTATTTTTCCAGGCCAGGACAGGAGGAACAAGTCTATAAAACCAGCACCTATATCAGAAACTATGACTTTATAGGGATAGTATTAGACTATGATGAAAGCACCCAAATAGCCACAATAGAACAGAGAAATAGAATGATTATAGGGGATGATATAGAAATAATGGGTCCTTATAGGGATTATTATAATTATAAGATAGAAAAGATGTGGGATATAGAGGGAAATCCCATTGAATCTGCCCCCCATCCCCAACAGATAATCAAAATGAAGATAGATAAACCAATATCCCCCTTTGATATCCTTAGAAAAGAAGTCCCAATAGAATAGTAAAGCATAATACCCCCTTATATGGTAATAATACCAATAAAAGATTTAGGGGGTTTCTTATGTTTAAATATAGGGTTAAATTTATGACCGCCTTAATTACTGTATTTCTATTTGTCCTAATAGGAAGACTGTATAATATTTCCATATCCCATCATAAAGAGTATTCCTCTAGAATTCAAAGGCAAATGGCTAGGGAGGTAGAGCTTTACTTTCCCCGGGGGAAGATATTAGACCGAAATAATATTCCCTTAACAGGTCGAAGTCATATGGGGGATAATCTTAACCTGCCAGTAAATATTGATAACCAGCCCTTGGCAAAACATATTATAGGGGAACTCCAATATGAATATAAGGACAATACAGCAGAAGGAGTAAAAGGAGTATCTGGTTTACAAAAACTATTTGATAAGGAGCTTAGGGGAGGTCTACCTATAAAAATAATTCAATATAAAGACGGATGGGGACAGCCCATATCAGAAAATAAATACTATGTCCAAGGGGACCATGAAAATCAGGGCAAAAATATAAAACTCACAATAGATTACCATATTCAAAATATATTAGAAAAAGAAATGAATAGCTTTATGTCAGAAAAAAGAAAGGATAAAGAGGAAGAAAGCTACTATCCTGGTGTATCCATAGTGGTAATAGATGTCCAAAAGGGGGAGGTCTTAGCAATGGCATCCTTAGGAGATCAAAATAATAAATCCATCCACTCCTATCCTTTAGGTTCTATATTTAAAACATTAGTAGCTATAAAGGCATTGGAGGAAGGGGTGGTGGAGATAGATGAAACTTTTTTCTGTAATGGTGCTATCCTAATAGACAACCAAATAAAACACTGCCACAAAACTGATGGCCATGGGGAAATTACCTTTAAAGACGGATTTGCCAAATCCTGCAATCATGTCTTTTATGAAGTGGCAAAAAGATTAATAGAATATCACCCCAATGGCACCATTAAGACCAATAAGGTGGTAGATTTGGCAAAGGAATTTGGATTTTTTGAATACTCTAAACAAGAAAGGGATAATTTTATTTTGTCCAGTAAATATTCTACCAACACTATCCCTGATAGTATCACCTGTTTATTAGATGTATTCAATATGGCATTAGGTCAAGGAGTTATAGAGGCCAGTCCATTAATGATTACAAAGATAATGGCCACTATAGCAAATAATGGGATAATGAGAGACCCCTTATTGGTAAAGGAAATAATAAGTCAAGATGGAGAAATAATAAAGAGTTTTGATAATAATACAGAAAGAAAAGTGGTAGACCAAGAAATTAATAAGATGGTCCAAAGCCTGTTAGAGGAAGTTACTGCCACTGGCACAGCAAAGTCTAAAGATGGTCAAGATAATAGCCATATAGCAGGAAAGACCAGTACAGCCCAAAATGGCAGACTATATCCCCATAGTTGGTTTGGAGGATATTTTCCTGTTGATAATCCAAAATATGCAATGACTGTTTTTGTGGAGGAAGGGGGCAGTGGAAGTGGTATTGCCTACCCACTATTTTATAAGATCAGTAAAAAGATATTAGAATTAGGTGAAAGAAATTAAGTATACAGGCACAAAACACTCCCTAGTAACATATTAATAATTATAGGCTAATATGGGGGGTGTTTTTTTATGTTACCGGCTATCCTAATAGGTGCTTTAGCATTAATTAAGGAAATACATTTTATAATAGCATATATCAGTAATACTAATTCCTTTCCTTTACCACTAACTGAGGAGGAAGAAAAAAAATATCTAATCGCTTATAGCCAGGGGGACCAAAGGGCAAAATCCAAACTGGTAGAACACAATCTTCGCTTAGTGGCCCATATAGTAAAAAAATACAGTGGTATTGGCAGGGATTTAGACGATTTGATTTCTATTGGTACAATAGGCTTGATAAAAGGTATAACCACCTATAATATGGCCAAGGGGACAAAATTAGCCACCTATGCCGCCCGTTGTATTGAGAATGAAATCCTAATGACCATTCGAGCAGACCAAAAAATAAGGAATGAAGTTTCCCTACAGGACCCTATAGGAGTAGACAAGGAAGGAAATGAAATAAGTCTTATTGATATATTAGGCAGTGACAATGACCAGGTCTTTGATATAGTAGAGTTAAAAATCCAAGCAGCAAAATTATATAAGCTGATGGAAAAGGTCCTTAAAGAAAGAGAAAGGACCATCATAGAATTAAGATATGGCCTCACCAATGGTATAAATAAAACCCAGCGGGAAATAGCAAATATGCTGGGCATTTCCCGATCCTATGTTTCCAGAATAGAAAAAAAGGCATTAAAAAAATTATGTAGAGAATTTCAAGCCAACAGCTGATATATCCATACCCTTCCCTTTATATTTCACTTTTTTGTGCTATAATAAGGAAAAAACCGAGGGGATGATTATTTGCTAAAAATTCTAACACCAAATAAGATGATTGATTCCATCTATGATATAGATTTTAAGGAATTAAAGGAGAAAAATATCCAGGGCCTATTAATTGATGTGGATAATACCTTAGTAGGGTGGAATAAAAGGGAGGCAGATGAAAAACTAATCCAATGGTTTTATAAGGCAAAGGAAGAGGGGTTTTTACTCTGCCTTATTTCTAATAATACAGAAGAAAGAGTAGTAGAATTTAAAAAAGATATGGATATCCCTGCAATTCATAAGGCATTAAAACCCCTCACCAAATCCTTTATCCGAGGGGTAAATATAATGAACCTAAAAAGGGAAGAGGTGGCGGTAATAGGGGATCAGATATTTACCGATGTATTAGGAGGTAATAGGGCAGGCCTTTATACTATTTTAGTCCAGCCCATACCCGGCAGAGAATTCTGGTGGACAACCCTAGTAAGAAGATTAGAAAAAATAGTATTAAAAAAATTAACCCAATAGTCTCTGATTTCCATACCAAACTACCAAAACAGTAGGGGCTGGTTTTATTGCCAGCCCACAAATATTTGCTTTCCCCACCATCAGATTAGACCTATGAATTTTGGGTAAGATATCTTTAATATCCTTAGGAAATAGCACCCTATTTAGTAGGGAATAGTGCCTCCCCCTTCCGAGAATATTGTAATGGTGGGCTTCCACCCCACCCGAGAAAGTAGATGCTGGATTTCATGCCAGCCCGAAATGAAATACTCAAATTTTTTTTCATAAAAGAGGAATATTAAAAAAAGTGTAGAACATATAGGAAGTAAACATAATACTCCCTATAAAACAATAAACTGGTGATAATATGATGTTAAAAAAGAGAATAGGGGATTTACTTCTAGAACATGGAGAGATTACCCAAGAACAATTGGATGAAGCTTTAGAAATTCAGCAAAAAAACCGAAAAAAAATCGGCACTATTTTGATAGAAGAAGGCTTTGTCCAAGAGGAGACAGTATTAAAAACCTTAGAAAAACAATTAGGAATCCCAAGGGTAGACTTTAGCACCACCTTTATAGAGGAGGAGGCAGTAAAAAGTATATCCTTTATGTTAGGGAAAAAACATTGTGCCATTCCTATTTACTATAAAGATGATGGGGTATTAGTGGTTGCCATAAATGATCCCTTAGATCTTTTCGCCCTAGATGACTTAGAATTGGCCACCGGCAAAAATATATATCCTGTATTAGCAGGAAAGGTTGAAATAGAGAATCTATTGGCTCGATATTTTGATACTGAAGATGCCCAAAGGGCAGCCCAGGAGTTTAGTAAAGACTCATTTTCCATGAATCTAGAAGATGAATTAGAACAGCAGGTCCTTAATGAGGTAAATAATGCCCCCGTTGTGCGACTGGTAAATTCTATTATAGAACAGGGTGTTAGGGCGGGAGCCAGTGATGTCCATATAGAGCCCTTTGAAGACAGGGTAAGGGTGAGAATGAGGGTGGACGGTGCCCTCCATGAAATGATGAAGGTGGATAAGCGAACCCACAATGCCATAGTCAGTAGAATAAAGATTATGAGTGACTTAAATATAGCCGAGCGTCGCCTTCCCCAAGACGGTGCAATAATAATGAATATCGATGGAAGGGATATTGACCTAAGGATTTCCATATTACCTACTATTTTCGGGGAAAAGATTGTTATTAGGATATTAGACCGACAGCAATTTTTCATCACCAAGGACAAATTAGGATTTACCCCCCGAGAATTAAAGATAGTAGAGGGTATGATACACCACCCCCATGGTATTATATTGGTCACCGGTCCTACCGGCAGTGGTAAGTCCTCCACCCTATATACACTATTGCGGGAATTAAATACCGAAGTGGATAATATAGTTACAGTAGAAGACCCGGTAGAATATAAATTAGATGGGATAAATCAAGTACAGGTAAATCTAAAGGCTGGCCTTACCTTTGTCACTGCCCTCCGTTCCATTCTAAGACAGGACCCGGATATCATTATGATAGGGGAGATTCGAGATGT
>DUPX01000009.1 GCA_012838085.1 Eubacteriaceae bacterium | reverse complement strand
TATACTTATTTGGCAATAATATTTATAATATGTTTATATATATAATAACTAATTATATTTTATGGAGGATATTATGAATTTTTTTAATAAAGAACTAAAAAAGACAATGTTTTTAATATTCTTTGGCATACTTACTTGGTGGCTTTTTTCCAATATTAAAGTCCTTAGAAATATATTTGTTATTTTAAAACATGCACTATCACCTTTGATAATTGGATTGATAATATCCTTTATATTAAATAGACCAATGATGTTTTTTGAAAGAAATCTATTGAAAAATATATCAATGAAAAGTAAATATAAAAAAATTGTCAGCTTATTTTTAACCTTAATAATCTTTATATTAACCATATCCTTAATTCTCTTAGCGATTATCCCTAGTCTAATAGATACAGGTGTAGAGCTAAAGGAAAAATTCCCAGAATACTTAAGTTCTATTAAAGAATATATAGAAAATAGTTCTATTAGATACTCTAAATTTAATGATTGGATACAAAATATAGATGTAAATAGTATAAAGGACGGAGTAACTGATTTTATAAAGGGTGGCCTCTTTAATTGGCTTGGTTCCACATTTTCCATTGCCTCATCTATATTTGGAAGTATAGTTTCATTTTCTCTGGGATTTGTTTTTTCCATATACTTTTTACTGCAAAAAGACCAAATAATAGTAGGGCTAAAGGAATTTATATATGCTGTCTTCCCATTATCAGTGTCTGATAGAATTATATATATTGGGACCCTAACCAACAATGCATTTTCAGATTTTCTTTTGGGCCAGTCTTTAGAAGCGGTTATTCTTGGTACCTTGTTTTTTATTACCATGTTGATTTTTAAATTCCCCTATAGCACAATGATTAGTATTGTTATAGGAGTGTTCTCATTTATACCTTTAATTGGTGCCTTTGTAGGGCTTTTTGTCGGCATTATTCTAATATTTGTAGAAAGCCCCAAATTAGTAGGATTATTTATTATACTCTTTTTAGTATTACAACAGATAGAAGGAAATTTTATCTACCCAAGGGTAGTAGGTAAATTTTCAGGACTATCCCCCCTATGGACTTTAATAGCAGTAACCTTAGGGGGGAGCCTTATGGGGATAGTTGGAATAATCTTATTTGTGCCCTTGTTTGTAGTGATTCAAAAGCTTTTAAATGAATTTGTAGATAATAGATTACCAAATAATCTTTAGATATGTTTCTTACTGGAAATTAATTTAGTTATTTCACCTAATACTAGGGGGATTAGTGCCAGGGGCAATATAATAAACCATTCTGCTAATCCCAATGGAAATGTGCTAAATATTGGATTTAAAAAGGGTATATAGATTATTATTAACATCAAGAAAAATGAAAATGATACACCCTGTATTAATTTCATATTAGAGAAAAAGCCCATCTTAATTATTGAGTATTTTGGGGATCTGACAGAAAAAACCCTTAATAATTCTGCTGTAATCAATGTTGCAAATGCTATTGTCCTAGCCTCCAATATATTATCTAATCCATATCTATTGATTCCCCACCAATAAGCCGTTAGAGAAGTCAAGGCAATGGCAACACTCTGTATTATAATTCTGGTTATCATTTGCCTATTTAATATTGGTTCATTAGGGTTTCTAGGTTTATGCATCATAATATCTGGTTCTCCCTTTTCCACTCCTAGAGCTAAAGCTGGGAAACTATCAGTCACTAAATTTAGCCAAAGTAATTGGATTGGAATTAGAGGTACAGGTAAATTTAAAAGTATGCTTACAAATACTAGCAATATCTCTCCTATATTACATGATAATAAAAAATACACAAATTTTTTAATATTATCATATATGATTCTACCTTCTTCTACTGCAGAAACAATACTTGCAAAATTATCATCTGTTAGTATTAATTCAGCTGTATTTTTTGCAACATCTGTTCCAGTAATACCCATTGCCACACCAATATCTGCCCTCTTTAGGGCTAGGGCATCATTTACACCATCCCCTGTCATTGCAGCTATGTCCCCATTGGCCTTTAATGCAGATACAATCCTTACCTTATGCTCTGGGGAAACTCTGGCAAATACCTTTATTTTCTTTACTACTTCCCTTAACTCTTCATCTGATAGGTTATTTAATTCTTCCCCCATCATTGATTGGTCTTTAGTCTCTGCCATGCCTAAATCTTTGGCGATTGCAAAGGCTGTCTCCTTATAGTCCCCTGTTATCATTATTGTATTTATACCCGCTTGTTTACAAAGCCTTATAGCTTCCTTGGCTTCTGGCCTTGGTGGATCTATCATCCCTACAAGACCTACAAATACCATATTAGATTCTATATTTTCTGAGTTTATATCCTTTGGCAGTTGATCATATTCTTTATAGGCAAATGCCAATACCCTTAGGGCTTCCTGGGCAAATTTACTATTTACCTCTAGCACCTGTTTCTTTAGGTCATCAGTAAAGGGTAAGACTTTGTCTCCTTCCTTTATAAAATTACATCTGCTAATAATTATATCCGGTGCTCCCTTAGTAAAGGATACAAATTTTTGAGGTATAAAATCTTTATGAAATGTGGTCATCATCTTTCTATCAGAATCAAAGGGTATTTCCTCAACTCTGGGGAAGGATTTATTTATATCTGTACTTGTTATATTGGCTTTCCCCGCTAGGGTAACTAAGGCACCTTCAGTAGGATCTCCTATAATCTTATATGAATTGTCCACCTTCTCCAATCTTGCATCATTGGCTAATATCCCTATAGATAATAAAGTCTTTAAACTTTCAAATGCATTTACCGAAATTTCCTTTCCACCAATTTTAAACTCCCCCTGGGGTTCATATCCTGTACCGGTAATATCAAGTATTTTATCATGGATATATGCCTTTATTACTGTCATCTCATTTTGTGTTAAGGTGCCAGTCTTATCTGAGCATATTACTGTGGTACAACCTAAGGTTTCCACTGCCAAAAGTTTTTTTACTATAGCATGGCGCTTCACCATTCTATTCATACCTATTGCCAATACAATAGTCACAATAGCTGGCAATCCTTCAGGGATAGCTGCAACTGCTAAGCTTATAGCCACCATAAGCATTTCTAGTGCTTCTCTGCCCTGTAATATACCTATTCCAAATACAATCATACATATTATAATAGTGGTAATACCCAATACCTTTCCTAATTGATTAAGTCTTTTTTGCAAGGGGGTAGTTTCTGTTTCCAGGCTTTGTATCATAGTAGCAATTTTCCCTATTTCAGTATCATGGCCTGTAGCTACCACAACACCCCTACCCCTACCATAGGTAACAATAGTACTTGTATAGGCCATATTGTGCCTATCTCCCAAGGAAATATCTTCTTTAAACACTTCATTTGCCCTTTTCTCAACTGGTACAGATTCACCGGTTAATGATGCCTCCTCAATCTTAAGATTGGAGCTCTCTATCAACCGTAAGTCTGCAGGAACTATATCTCCAGCATCTAGTAATACAATATCTCCAGGTGTCAATGTGTTGGCAGGTATTACTATAGTTTTACCCTCCCTTATGACTTTAGCATGGGGGGAGGCCATTTTTTTTAATGCATCTAATGCCTTTTCTGCCTTTCCTTCTTGGTAAACACCTAAAAGAGCATTGGCAATTACAATCGCCATTATAACAATTGAATCCTTTGGCTCCCCTGCTATCATTGAAACAATTGCCGCCCCAATTAGAATAAGTACCAAAAAATCTGAAAACTGCCCAATTAATTTAGATAAAAATGTAGTTCCTCCCTCTTCCTGAAGTTCATTTGCACCATATGTATTTAATCTTTCTTTCACTTCTTTTTCATCTAATCCCATTACCGGATCCACTATTAATTCGCTTAGAACTTTCTCTATGCTTTTTTTATACCAATCCATAAAAATCCCTTCTTTCCTTCTTTAGTAGTAGTATACCTATTTTGTAGAGAAGAAAACATAAAAGACCTTTGTTTATGATTAAAATAAAACATAAACAAAGGTCTTGCTACCAATATTGGCTAGTTAACCGGGTTACACCGTGTTGACGATTAACTAATTTCAGCTACTCCCCTTCTATAAACATATTGTATATAAAAGCTTATATACAATCAAGTTAAAAATCAAAGTTTATTAAGTACTTTCACAATTTGCAAATAATATACATTAGGGATATGGGATAATCTTATGGGTATTCCCTAGAGTTTATCCCTTTTATCAAAACTTACCTGAAGAGCCTCCATGGCTACGGCCAGAGGAAGACCTATGGATGCTGGAACCTCCGGAAGGGCTATTATTCTTTGGCCTGGGTGTTCTTGTCACACTACTATAAAGATATAAATCCCTTTTCCTCCTTAAGTTCATACTTTGATCCCTAATATATCCAGTTGCTGCCCTTTTCATTCTCACTGATTTTAATTGTCCTTTCATTATGGCTGTAATAATAAAGGCTATAATCATCCCTCCACCAATGGATATGGGAATCCATACAGGGGAAAGGGGGGCCTTTGGTAAGTTATTATTGTCATAGGGTTTATCTTCCCGGGCCTGGGTGATATAGTCATCACTAAATTCTATATAGGTATTAAATCCATCATAGTAATTCCCATCACTTAAATAGTCCAATACAGAGTCCATCATATGTCTTTGGCCGCTATCGGTAAAGGCATTAATACCAAAGCCATGGGTAGAAATAGCCCAGTCCCGCTCCTCCATACTTAATAATAGAATTATGCCATCATGGTCCTTCCCCATACCATAGCCATTATAGTCAAAAAAGTCATCGGCAAATTCTGTGGGGGAGAGTCCTCCTAAGGTATTTACAGTGGCTATCACAATATCAAAATTTTGTCTTTCACTAACTTCATCCAATTTGGCTAATAGATTGTCAAATTCCTCATCTGTCAATAATTCTGCATTATCTACCAACCTTGGCAATTGTCTTTCTTCTGGTATTGTATCTCCCAATATAGTACTGGGGAATAATAGAAAGACCATTAAAAAGAGTATAAATACTTTAATATATTTTTTATCTTTCATATTCCATCCCCCTATACTATCATTTTGGCAATAAAATATATAATTGG
>DUPX01000079.1 GCA_012838085.1 Eubacteriaceae bacterium | reverse complement strand
GATATTGAAGCACCTGAGGAATTTTACGAAAAAATAAAGGAGTTTAAGGGAATTTTATCCTATGCAGATTCCCAAGGTTATTCAGAATTACTTGACTCCTTTGTAAAGTATTATAAAGGCAAAGATATTCTATTTAAAAAGGAAGAAATAATAGTAACAATAGGGGCAACAGAAGCCTTGTCAATGGCTATGTTAGTAACCTGTGATATAGGGGATGAGATATTGATTCCAGAGCCTATGTATGCAAGCTATATTTTGCTGGCTCAACAAAATAGTGTAAATATAATACCAATAAATACAAAGGTGGAGAATGACTTTAGGCTGCCTGAGGAGGATGAAATAGTAAGTTTAATTACCGATAAAACCAGGGCAATACTTATTTCAAATCCAGCCAATCCAACAGGAAGGGTATATACCAAGGAAGAGGTCTATCTTATTGCAAAGATAGCCAAGGAACATGACTTATTTATATTTGCAGATGAGGTATACAGGGAATTTATATATGACGATGTTGAATTAATCAGCTTTGCCCACATTGATGATATTCAAGATAGGGTGCTACTTATTGACAGTATTTCCAAACGTTATAGTGCGTGTGGAGCAAGGATTGGTTCCATTGCATCCAAGAATAAAGACTTAATGAAACAGATACTAAAATTAGCTCAGGCAAGACTATGTGCACCTCTATTAGAACAAATTGGTGCTACAAGTTTTACCAATGTTCCCGAGGAATATATTATTGAATCACAAAAAGAGTATAAAAAGAGACGGGATTTGGTGTACCAAGCCTTAAGTAATATGGAAGGGGTAGTATGCCATAAACCCCAAGGGGCATTTTACATGGTAGTGAAATTACCAGTTGAAAATGCAGAGGACTTTATTATTTGGCTTCTAAGGGAATTTAGTATAGACAATGAAACTATATTCTTAGCACCAGCAGCTGGATTTTATGGTACAGAAGGTTTAGGATTAGATGAAGTAAGAATATCCTATTGTATCAATCAAGAATCTTTAAAAAAGGCCATGAACATCCTTGCGGAAGGTCTAAAGGAATATAATAAAATTAAAAAATAAAGACTATCTATGATTCTAAGAAACAAACATAGATATTAAAATCTATAGTGCCAAGGAGTATTTATGGCACTATTTTACATTCCAGCCATAATCCCCTACCATTTCAACAAATCTTACAGGGCCAAAATTTTTTTCATAAATATTCCCTTCTTCATCTTTAGTTATTAAAAAGAGTTTTTGCATAGAGGGTGTTCCTATAGGAATCACCATTTTACCGTTGGTGGCTAGTTGATTAATAAGATCAATGGGCTTGCTTCCAGCACCAGCTGTTACTATGATTCTGTCAAAGGGGGCATTTTCTTTCCAACCTGAACTACCATCAGATATCTTATAAAATATATTGGTATAGCCAAGTGTTGAAAGCCTTTGTTGTGCTTTTATGGATAGCTCTTTAATAATTTCAATAGTATATACTTCAGCTGAAAATTCAGCAAGTAGTGCTGTTTGATATCCTGAGCCTGTACCTATTTCTAAAACCTTACTACTCTTTTTAGGGGAAAGAAGACGAGTCATTTCTAAGACTAAAGTTGGCTGAGAAATGGTTTGATTAAAACCAATAGGCAAGGGGGAATCATGTTTAGCAAAAGCTTTGTATTGCTCTTCCAGGAAAAAAGCCCGATCTAGGTTTAAGAAAAAGTCCATCAGTTTCTTTTTATCCATTTTATCAACTCCCATTTAAATGAAGGTTAGAAGTTTGATTATAATTATAATTATATCATAAGGTGTTAAGGGGAAGGGAGGATGAATGTTACTCCTATAGTAGACAAGATAATTTGATCGAAATTACTAAATCTACTTTAGGAGGTATTTATAAAGGAAAAATTTAATAGAAAAAATAATTCCTAATGAAAAATAATGATATTAAATATTCGGAATAAAGGAATCCTTTTTAATTTAGAGGAAAATAATATAAATTTAATAACTAAGGATTTGAAAGCATTCCAGAAGCATTGCAATTAATGAAGGATAACCAGCAGAGCTTATAAAACCAGTAGTTACCTTTTCCTATTATAATTAATTTAAAATAAGGTGTTATCAGATATAAAAAGTCTAGGAACCTTGCTCAAGGTCCCTAGACTTTTCTTATGAATATTGTAGCAATTAAGATAGGTTTGGTAAATTGCTGGCATAAATTGCAATATTTTATGCCCTAACTATCTAAAATTAGAATGACATCTGGACGGCGAAGGAATGGAAATAACTCTTTATTTTGTAGAAATTACCAAAGACTATTGACAATTAATTACTTTAGTACTATACTACTGTAGTATAGTAAAGCAAATAAGATATTAATTCTATTAAGTATTTTCTATTAGGTGATAACCATGATAAAAATATTAAAAAATAATAATATTCAACTTCATCACCATCACAGATAAGAGTTTGTAGCTATGAAATTTGTAATTCATAGATACATGCTCTATTTAGACTATTGTAAATTGGGCATGTATCTGTGGTGAAATATATTTAACCATATGGCGTGCCATATGGTTTTCATTTTTTAATAAAGGAGGAAGAATATGAGGTTTACTACCATTGAAGAAGAAATAGCGGTAACAAAGTTTAAAAAAGGTATTGAGAGGGAAATTGAAGGTTATTTTGAGGAAAAGGGATTTAATCTAATAGAACCACCAATATTTCAGAAATATGATAAGTATATGGCTTCAAACTATAGACAGGATTCGTCAGCTATAGTAAAGGTGTTAGGTGGAGGTTCTAATATACTTGTTTTACGACCTGATATAACAATAAATGTATTAGGGGATATCTTTTCTAAATGGGAAGGGGACTATCCCCTTAAGATATATTATAATTCAAAGGTCTATTATAATGGGCCAGAGAGCTGGGTGGCAGCAAACCATCAGATGGGAATAGAATCCTTGGGAGAAGATGTATTAGTAGGAGATACCCAAGCTTTAGAAATGGCTTCTATCATATTGGGTATTCTTAAAGAACCTTATATTTTAGAAATTGGCTATAGCAAATACTTAGATGGCTTTTTTAATGAAATTCAGCTAAGTATAGATGATGAAAATGAGTTAAAGGAACTAATCAGTAAAAAGAATAGATGTGAACTTAAGGATAAGGTGGGGAAATTAGCATTAAATAATACCCTATTAGACAGAATTTTAGATATCCAGGGGGACATAGAGGATGTGGTAGATATGGCAGCTCCTTTTTGTATTAATGGGGAAATGAAGGAATCTATTGAACAGTTGGAGAAGATAAGAGAATTTCTAGTGGATAAGGGGTATAAGGAAAATATAAAACTGGATTTGTCTATGATTGCCGATTATCACTATTATGATGGACTTATATTTAAGGGCTATTCCATTAGTAGCCCAAAAAAAATATTAAGTGGAGGCCGTTATGATAGATTGACAGAGGAATTTGAAATGAGGGTGCCAGCAATAGGATTTATGGTAGATATGGACTATATAACTAGGATTAGGATTGGAGGGGAAAATGGTGGAAAAGGTTACAATAGCAATAGCTAAGGGTAGGTTAGGAGAGAAAGGGGTAGAGCTTTTTACAAATAGTGAATTGGAGATAGTTCGGGAAAAAAAATCTAGAAAGTTGATTTTTACCGATAAAAACAAAGAAGTTAAATATATATTTGTAAAGCCAGCGGATGTGGTTACCTATGTGGAAAAGGGTGTAGCAGATCTGGGCATAGTAGGTAAAGATATTATCCTAGAAGAAAATAAGGATGTATATGAAATTCTAGACCTAGATTTTGGAAAATGCAATTTTGTTATTGCGGGATTTAAAAATGGTAGTTATAAAAAGAAAAATCAGACATTGAGGATTGCCACTAAATATACAAACTATACCCAAAGAGTTTTTGAAAACCGAAATCAAAAAATAGAAATAATTAAATTAAATGGCTCAGTGGAGCTTGCCCCTCTACTGGATTTAAGTGATGTGATAGTAGATATAGTAGAGACTGGAAAAACCTTAAAAGACAATGGCTTGGAAGTATTAGAAAAACTAGATTATGTAAGTGCTAGGCTAATTGCAAATAAGGCAAGTTATAGATTTAAATACAATATCATAAAAAAAATTGAGAGAATACTGGGGGTGAGTGAATGATTCAGATTATAGAGGGAGCCAATGAGATAGAAAAATTAGAAAAGATTTTAAATAGGACTTCTATGGATGCAGAGGGAGTTCTAAAAAAGGTGGACCAGATTATAAAGGATGTAAGGGAAAGTGGAGATAAGGCAGTAATAAAATATACCCAATTATATGATGGAAATATGTTAGAGGATATTAAGGTAAGTAAAGAGGAAATTGAAGATGCTAAAAAAATTATCAGCAAGGATTTAATAAAGGCAATAGAAAATGCTATAGATAATATTTATAAATTTCATAGAAAGCAGATAGAAAATGGGTTTATTATAGAGCAAGGAGAGGGGGTCATGCTAGGGCAGATTATTAACCCCATTGAAAGGATAGGTGTATATATTCCAGGGGGGACTGCTTCCTACCCTTCTACTGTTATGATGAATGTTATTCCTGCTAATATTGCCGGAGTAAAGAAAATAATTATTGTAACTCCTGCTGATGAAGATGGAAAAGTAAAGGAGTCTATCCTAGTGACAGCGGATCTATTAGGGGTGAATGAAATATACAAAATTGGAGGGGCCCAGGCCATAGCTGCCCTGTGCTACGGAACTGAAACTATTCCAAAGGTAGATAAGATAGTTGGCCCGGGAAATATCTATGTGGCTATGGCAAAGCAAAAGGTGGCCGGGATGGTAGGTATAGATATGATTGCAGGACCCAGCGAAGTGGTGATTTTAGCAGATGAGACTGCCAATGCTAAATTTATCGCAGCGGATTTAATAGCCCAGGCAGAACATGATACACGGGCGGCCAGTATTTTGGTAACCGATTCAAAGGAATTAAAAGATAAGGTGCTAGACCAGCTAAAATGTCAGATGCATACCTTACAGAGAAGGGAAATAGCAGAAAAATCCCTTGCCCACTATGGAGCCATTATAATAACAAAGGACATAAAAGAAGGGAAAGTTATTGTCAATAGATTGGCACCTGAACATCTAGAAATTATGACGAGAAATCCCATGGAGGATTATAGTGATATACAAAATGCAGGGGCTATATTTTTAGGGAAATATACTCCAGAAGCAGTTGGAGACTATTATGCTGGGTCTAACCACACCCTCCCCACATCTAGAACAGCTAGATTTTCCTCTGCTCTTGGAGTATATGATTTTATTAAGAGAACATCCCTAGTATATTACTCACGAGGGGCTTTAATAAATGCAGGACCAGATATAATTAGTTTAGCTAAAGAGGAGTCCTTAACAGGACATGCTAATTCTATAAAAGTAAGATTGGAGGAGGAAGATGTATAAATATTTGAGAGAGGAAATAAAATGCTTTAAACCCTACCAGGTAAATGATGTAGAACATAGCTATAAACTAGATGCAAATGAGGGAATACCCTGGTTAGAGGACTTAAATCTATACCCTAATGATCGCTGTGATGATGTAAGGGAGAAATTGTCTAAACTATTAAATAAAACTTCCGAAGAACTCCTTATTGGCAATGGCTCTAGTGAACTTATAGACTATGTTATGAAGGCCTATTTAGAATTTGATGAGGTGGTAGTTAGTATTTCACCTAGCTTTGCCATGTATAAAATATATACCATTATTAACAAGGGAAAATATGAGGACTATCCCTTGGAGAATATGGAGTATTTAAATGTAGAGGGTTTTATCCAATTTATTAAAGATAAAAAAGCAAAGCTGATATTCTTAAGCAATCCTAATAATCCTACAGGCTCTATCATACCAAAGGAAGATATAAGAAAGATAGTATCTTCAGTAGATGGAATGGTGATTTTAGATGAGGCATATATCGAATTTACTGATTATCCCCTGGAAGATTGGACAAGGGAATTTAAAAATCTAATAGTGCTGAGAACTTTTTCCAAGGCTATAGCCTTAGCAGGTATTAGATTAGGGTATATGATAGCCCATAAGGAAGTTATTGACTATATAAATAGAGTAAGAGCTCCCTATAATGTGAATTCACTAACCCAAAAAATGGCTATAAAGGCTTTAGAAAACTTAGACACAATTTATGCCAATATAAAGAGTATAAAATCTGAAAGGGCAAGGGTTAGGGAGCAATTAGATAAAATGGGTTATAGAACCTTTCCCTCCTGGACTAATTTTATATTCTTTTATGGTGGAGAAGGTTTAGCAAAGGCACTATTAAAAAAAGGAGTGCTGATTAGAGATTTTGGGGGAGATTTAGAGGGATATTATAGAGTGACAATAGGAACACCAAAAGAAAATAATGGCTTTTTACAATCAATACAGGAGGTTAAGAATGAGAATAGCTAATATTGTAAGAAAAACAAGGGAGACCAATATAGAATTAAGTTTGAATTTAGAGGGAACAGGGAAAATAAAAATTAATAGTGGAATTGGATTTTTTGATCATATGCTAATGGCCCTTTCATTTTATTCTAACTTCGATATAGATTTATCCTGTCAAGGAGATTTGGAAGTTGATAGCCATCACAGTGCAGAGGATATAGGGATAGTATTTGGCGAAGGCCTAAGGGAAGCTTTAGGGGATAGAAAGGGTATTAGAAGATTTTCTTCCACCATTACCCCAATGGATGAAAGCCTTGCCCTAGTCGCCATAGATATTTCCAATAGACCATTTTTAGTGGAAAATCTAGACTTTAGCAGAGAAAATATTGGAAGTATGAGTACTGAAGATTTTAAAGAGTTTTTTAGAGCCTTTGCCATGAGCAGCGGAATAACCCTCCATATTGATTTGATGAGGGGGGAAAATGACCATCATAAAATAGAAGCTGTGTTTAAAGGTTTAGGAAGGGCTTTAAGGGAAGCAGTACAGATAATAGGAGAAGATGTAATAAGCACAAAGGGGGTATTATAATGATTATCTATCCTGCCATAGATATGAAGGATCAGGCTTGTGTTCGCCTTATTCAAGGGGATTATGATAGGATGACAGTTTATGAATCCGACCCTATTAAGGTGGCAAAAAGATGGGAGGCAGAAGGGGCTAGCATATTACATTTAGTGGATCTTGATGGAGCCAGGGATGGGGTGGGGGTTAATGAGCCGGTAGTGAAAGGTATTATAGACAATATCTCCATACCCGTTCAATTAGGTGGTGGTATAAGGGATAGCAAGACCATAAAGAAATTTTTAGACTATGGAGTGGGTCAAGTTATTATTGGAACTAGAGCTATAAAAGACAGGGAATGGATGAAGGAAATGATAAGGATCTATGGGGATAGTATTGTATTGTCTATAGATGCTATAAAAGGATACCTTGCCACAGACGGGTGGAGAAAGGTTTCAGATGTAAAGGCCCTAGACTTAATTATAGAACTAGAACAATCGGGCTTAAGACGGATAGTATATACAGATATTGAAAAAGATGGGATGCTAAAGGGACCAAACTTTAAAATTTACCAGGATCTAGCAAGTCAGTCTTCTATTGAAATAATAGCATCTGGTGGTATAACCACCCTGGAGGATATAAGAAGGCTTAAGGATATGGGTATATATGGAGCAATCATAGGAAAGGCCCTATATAATGGGGATCTAGTACTTAAGGAGGTGTTAAAATGTCAATAGTCCGTATTATACCCTGCCTAGATGTAAAAAATGGTAGGGTAGTTAAGGGGAAAAAATTCAAGGATATAATTGATATAGATAGTCCCCGGGATTTGGCAGAATATTACAATAAATCTGGAGCAGATGAATTAGTATTATATGATATTACCGCTTCCAATGAAGATAGAAGGATATCCTTGGAATTTATAGAGAGCTTAGGAAAATCTATTGATATCCCATTAATAGTAGGGGGTGGAATCAATAGTTTAGAGGATATAGAAGATGTTTTAAATTGGGGTGCCACTAAGGTGTCTATTAACTCTGGAGCATTAAAAAATCCAACCATTATAAAAAAAGCCGCTGAAAAATTTGGTTCGGAAAAAATAGTATTATCTATAGATGTAAAAAAGATTGGGGAAGGAAAGTGGAAGGTTTTTTCTGGGGGAGGCAGAGAAGATACTGGCATGGACGCCATAGAATGGGCTATCCAAGGAATGAATCTTGGGGCAGGAGAGTTGGTTGTAAATAGCATAGATGAAGATGGTACCAGGGAGGGTTATGATATAGATTTACTAAAGGCTATCACCTCAAAGATCACTATTCCTATTATTGCCTCAGGGGGAGCTGGTAAATTGGAGGATTTTTATAATGGGGCAAAACAAGGCAATGCCCAGGGATTATTGGCAGCCAGTGTCTTTCACTATGGGATAATAGAGATTAGAGAATTAAAAGAGTATTTAAAGTCAAAGGGAATAGAGGTTAGATTTAATGAATATTAAATATGATCAAAATGGATTAATACCAGCCATTGTCCAAGATGTAGGGACTAAGGAAATATTAATGTTGGCATATATGAATCAGGAGGCAGTGGAGCTTACCTTACAGACAAAAATTGCCCATTATTATTCCAGATCTAGAAAATGCCTTTGGAAAAAGGGTGAGACCTCTAAAAACATTCAAGAGGTAAAAGGATTTTATTATGATTGTGATGGCGACACTATATTGCTGAAGGTAAATCAAAAAGGTGTGGCTTGTCATACTGGAAGTTATTCCTGCTTTTTTAATGAGGTCTTAAAGGAGAAAGGTGAAAATCATACTTTAGAAAGGCTCTATGGTATAATAGCCGGTAGAAAGGAAAGCCCCAAAGAAGGGTCCTATACTAATTATCTTTTTAATGAGGGTTTGGATAAAATCCTTAAAAAGATTGGGGAAGAATCATCAGAAGTTATCATTGGTGCCAAGAATAATAAGGAGGAACTAATATACGAAGTGGGTGACTTATTATATCACCTATTGGTTTTATTAGTTAATGAAAGAATAACCTTAGATGAAATAAATAGTGAGTTAAGAAGCAGAATGGAATAGGAGAAGATAGTATTGAAATATATTGACCACCATGTACACACTAGGTACTCCTTTGATAGTGAAGCATCTATTGAAGAGTATTTAATAAATGGAAAAAAGATGGATCTTGAATACATTATATTCACCGATCATCAGGATTTTGGAACAAATGAAAAAAACTATGTTCCACTGATAGATTATGATGAATATATCCATACCATGAAAAAACTAGAGAAAAGGTATCAATTACCTATAAAAATTGGGGTGGAGATAGGATATGAAAAGGAACATAAAGGGGAGATAAGCAATTTTCTTAATAAATACCCTATAGATTTTGTTATAGCATCCATCCATTATGGAGATGGAGGGGATTTTTATGAGGGTAGCTTTTTTAAGGAAAAGAACCGTAAGGAATCCTATAGAAGGTATTTTGAATTAATTCTGGAAATGGTAGAAAATTTTCAAGATTATGATGTGGTAGGCCATTTAGATTTTATTACCAGATATGGGCCCTTTAAGGAAAGATATTATGAGTATGTAGAATATAAAGAATTAATAGATATAATATTAAAAACCATTATTAAAAACAATAAAGGGGTAGAGTTGAATACTTCAGGCCTTAGGCAAGGAGAAAAAAGGATATATCCAAAGATAGAGGTGCTAAAAAGATATAAGGAACTGGGGGGCAGTGTAATCACCATAGGTTCAGATGCCCATTTTAATCAAGACTATTGTGCTGGATATAAAGAAGCAAAAAGTTTATTAAAATCCTTAGGCTACAATAAAATATATTATTTTGAAAACAGAATAGGAAAAGCTATAGATATATAATGATTACCATATCATATAAAAAGCCAGTGGGCGGTAGTGTTAAAAGTCTAGTAACCTTTTCTATAGATTACTAGACTTTTAATTATTGTTAAGATATTGTCCCTAAATTTTGGCTATATCTTTTCTATAGCAGATTCCTTCAAAATTAATCCTATCTATATTTTCATAGATGTGATTTCTTGCCTGTTCAAGGGTTTCCCCAAGACTGGTTACAGACATAACTCTTCCTCCATTAGTCAATAGCTTTTCATTTCGGTAGATTGTCCCATTGTGGAATAAGATTAAATTATTATCCAATTTGTCAATTCCCTTTATCTGGTGGCCCTTTACAAACTCTCCAGGATAGCCCTTAGAAGTTAGAATTGTTGTGACACAGGATTTATTAGACCATTTAAAATCTGAGGATTCTAGGGTGCCATCAATGGTCTTTAAAAATAGTGTAATAATATCGGTATTTAACCTGGGTATTAGGACCTGAGTTTCTGGATCTCCAAAACGAACATTAAATTCTAATACTTTAGGCTTTCCTGCCACCACCATAAAGCCTATAAATAAAATCCCTTTAAAATTTAACCTCTCTTTTTTTAGCCCCATGGAGATTTTATCCAGTATATTATCCTGAATTATTTTTTTAAGCTCAGGAGTAAATAGTGGACTAGGAGAAAAACAACCTACTCCCCCAGTATTTGGTCCTAAATCTTTATCAAATATTTTCTTATAATCCTTAGCACTTTCCATGGGAATGATTTTTCCATTGGTAACAAAGCACAGAAGGGAGGCTTCTACACCCTTTAAGAACTCTTCTATTACCACTTTATTTCCCTGATTTCCGAAAATATTTTGATTAAGAATTTCATCTAAGGTTTTTTGTGCTTCATATTTATTATTGCATATTATTACTCCCTTACCGGCACATAGACCATCTGCTTTAATGACCAATGGATAACTAAAAGCTTCTATAGCTTTAACTGCCTCCTGGAAATTAGTAAAGCTTTTATATTTGGCGGTAGGGATACCATGTTTATCCATAAATTTTTTAGAGAATTCCTTACTACCCTCTAGCTGAGCACATTCTTTATTTGGACCAAATATCTTTAGTCCTACCCTTTGAAATTTATCCACTATACCCATTACCAAAGGTGCCTCTGGGCCTACTATAGTTAGATCTATTTTATTATTTAGGGCAAATTTTAATAATTCATCTATTTCTTCTATCTGGATATTTATATTTTCTGCAATATTGGCAGTTCCCCCGTTACCTGGAGCACAATATATTTTTTCCACCATAGAAGATTGGCTAATTTTCCAACATAGGGCGTGTTCTCTGCCCCCATTGCCTATTACTAGTACTTTCATTTTTATTCCCCCAATATTATTACTAATGTTTAAAATGCCTTATACCTGTAAAAACCATAGAAATATTATTATCATTTGCTTCCTCTATAACCTCTTTATCTCTAATGGATCCTCCCGGCTGTATAATAGCCCTAACTCCAGCCTTAGCCAAAAGCTCTATAGAGTCTTTAAAGGGGAAAAAGCCATCGGAAGCTAAAACACTGCCTGCTACCTTATCACCAGCTCTACTAATGGCATTTTCTACTGCCCATACTCTATTGACTTCCCCTAGTCCTATTCCTATGGTGGCCTTATCCTTAGCTATTATCACCCCATTGGACTTAATATTTTTAGCTGCCTTCCAGGCAAATAACAAATCCTCCATTTCCTTTTCATTAGGAGAGGTATTAGTTACTATCTCCATATCATCTAATAGTAGGGTGGTGTCTTTTTCCTGTAATAATAATCCACCAGTGACCTTTTTTATATCCAATTCAGAATAGTTGTTAAATAATATATCCTCAATTTCTATTAATCGAATATTCTTTTTAGAAGTTAATAACTTTAGGGCATCCTCCGAAAAGGAAGGGGCCATTAGAACTTCTATAAATATTTCATTTATTTTTCGGGCTATTTCCAAATTAATCTCCCTATTTGCTGCTACAATCCCCCCAAATATTGATATGCTATCACATTCATATGCTTTTATATAGGCTTCTAAAATATCTTCTCCACTGCCAATACCACAGGGGTTAGCATGTTTTACAGCTACTATAGTTGGCTCTTGGAATTCCTTAAGGGCATCTAGAGCTCCATTGGCATCATTAATATTATTAAAGGATAATTCCTTTCCATGGAGCTGTTTCCCATTGGCTATAGTACCCCTAGTGTCTTCCACTTCTCTATAGAAAGAAGCCTTTTGATGGGGGTTTTCACCATATCTTAAACCCTGTTGCTTTTTATATCCTAGGGTTAGTATTTCAGGAAAATCTACCCCTTGAAGCCTATTAAAGTATTTGGCTATTAAAGAATCATAGTAAGCAGTATAATTAAAAACCTTAGCCGCTAAATACTCCCTGGTCTTTAAACTAGTAGTACCTAAGTCTTTTAGTTCTTCTAAAACTTTATTATAATCCATTGGGTCAATAAGGACTGTGAGATATTGATAATTTTTTGCGGCTGCCCTAATCATAGAGGGGCCACCGATATCTATGTTTTCTAAAATTTCCTCACCACTAACATTTTCCTTCATTATAGTCTCTTCAAAGGGATAGAGATTATTAATCACCATGTCAATAGGTGAGATATCCATATCTTCTATGGTTTGAATATGTTCCTTATTGTCCCTTTTATATAATAAGCCCCCATGTATAAAGGGGTGGAGGGTTTTAACCCTACCATCTAAAATTTCAGGAAATTTTGTTATATCTTCCACTTCTGAGACTTTTATTCCAGCATCTTTTAAAGTCTTATAGGTGCCACCAGTGGAAATAATTTCCCAACCTAACATTTCTAATTCCTTAGAGAATTCTATAATACCTTCTTTATTATATACACTTATCAATGCTCTTTTCATAAGACCACCTCTTTTAGTTAATTATAACCTTTCTACCCTCTACATGGATTCTACCTTCACAAAATAGCTTAATAGCCCTTACTAAAACCCTATGCTCTACTTCAATAACCCTTTTTTGAAGACTATCCACAGTATCATCTTGATAAACAGGGACTATTTCCTGTAAAATAATTGGTCCAGTATCTGTTCCCTCATCTACAAAGTGGACAGTTACACCGGTATATTTAACTCCATAATTTAATACTGCTTCATGGACCTTATTTCCATAGAAGTTTTTCCCGGAAAAGCTGGGAATTAATGAGGGATGTATATTTATTATTCTATTGGGATATTTTTCTATAAAATCTTTAGAGAGAATCTTTAAAAAACCAGCCAAAATTATTAAGTCCACCTTTTTACTTTGAAATTCCTCTATTAGCCTTAGATTAAACTCCTCATTGCTTTTAAAATTCCGAGGATTGACATAAAGACTTTCTATACCTGCCTTTTTGCTACGGACTAATCCATAGGCATCTTTTTTATTAGATATAACCAATTCTATTTTTCCATTAATGTGACCAGACTCTATATGGTCTATTATGGCTTGGAGATTACTTCCCTGACCGGAAATTAATATTCCTATTTTTACCGGTGACATAATACAACACCCTCACTATCTTTTTTTATTTCTCCTAGAAAGTAAAAATCTTCCTGAATCTTTGATAGATAAGTGGTGATAGCATCTAATTCATTTTTAGACACTACTATAACCATCCCCACCCCCATATTAAAGGTGGAATACATCTCATCTATATCAATATTGCCCCATTTTTGCAGTAAATCAAAGATAATAGGTCTATTAATATTTTTTGTATTTATATAGGCGGATAATCCCTTAGGCAATATTCTAGGGATATTTTCATAAAAACCTCCACCTGTTATATGGCATAGTCCCTTTATATCAAATTTTTCTATTAATTTATAAACTGGATTTGTATATATTCTAGTGGGCTTTAATAACTCTACTCCGATGGTGGTGCCTAATTCCTCCACATAGGTATCCACCTTCATTTCCATTTTTTCAAATACTATCTTTCGGACTAGGGAATAGCCATTGCTATGGATTCCACTAGATGGGAGCCCAATTAGATAATCCCCTTCTTTAATGGTAAACCCATTAATAATCTTATCTTTATCCACTACTCCTACCGAAAAACCTGCTATATCATATTCATCTTCCTTATAAAAACCAGGCATTTCAGCAGTTTCCCCCCCTATTAGGGCGCAACTTGCCTTAATACATCCATTAGAAATTCCCTCTACAATGGTGGCCATTTTTTCTGGTATTAGCTTTCCAGAGGCGATATAGTCCAAAAAGAATAAGGGTTTTGCCCCCTGGCATAAAATATCATTTACACACATTGCCACACAATCTTCACCAATGGTGTTATGCTTATTCATCATAAAGGCGATTTTTAGCTTAGTGCCCACACCATCGGTGCCTGATACTAATACAGGCTCTTTAAATGTTTTTATGTCCAATTTAAATAGACCGGAAAAGCTTCCTATGTCCGATAGTACTCCCGGTATATGAGTTTTTTTTACTAAATTTTTTATAAGCTGTACCTGTTTATAGCCCGATTCTTTATCCACTCCTGCATCTTTATATGTTAAAGACATTGGCAATCCTCCTTTTTTATTTTGGTTCTATAGGATACACCCCTGTAAAACAGCCTGTACAAAATCCATTATCCCCACCATTGCTCTTAATTAGATTTTCCAAGGAAATAAAATAAAGAGAATCTGCACCAATAATTTTCTTTATCTCATCTATAGATTTATTAGCAGAAATTAAATTCTCCTTTGAAGGTGTGTCCATTCCTAAATGGCAGGAGCTTATAACAGGAGGAGAGGCAATTCTCACATGCACTTCTTTAGCCCCAGCCTCCTTAAGCATTGCTACAGTTCGAGTAATAGTAGTGCCTCTAATAATGGAGTCATCCACTAAAATAACTCTTTTTCCCTCTATGTTTTCCTTTAATGGGTTTAACTTAATCCTCACACCCTGCTCTCTAAGCTCTTGGGTTGGTTGGATAAAGGTTCTGCCTACATATCTATTTTTTATTAATCCTTCAGCATAGGGAATCTTAGATTCTTCCGCATATCCTATTGCCGTTACAATTCCTGAATCTGGTGCCCCAATAACAATATCAGCATCTATAGGTGCTTCTCTAGCTAGTTGTCTTCCAGCTTCAATCCTTGATAGATAGATACTTTTACCATCTACCTTACTATCTGGTCGGGCAAAATAAATAAGTTCAAAAAGGCAAAGATTTCTTTCTTTTGGTTTGTTTTGAATGGTCTTTATACCATCTTTATCAATGACTATCACTTCACCAGGTTCTATCACCCTGATAAACTTTGCCCCCATGGTATCAAAGGCACAGGTTTCGGAGGCCAGCACATAATCTTCCCCCATCTTTCCTAAGGAAAGAGGTTTTAATCCAAAAGGATCCCGAGTAGCTATTAATTTTTCATTGCTCATTACTAAAAGTCCGTAGGAGCCTACTATATCATCTAATGCCCTTAATACTGCCTCTTCCAGATTATCCCTGTGATATCTGGCAATTAGGTTGGCAATTACCTCACCATGAAGGTCTGATTGGAATATAATACCCCTATCTTCTAATTTATCCCTTAATTCAAGAAAATTAACTATTTCCCCATCTAGGGATAATGCCAGCGCTCCCTTCTTATAACCTACTACTAAAGGTTGTGCATTCATTGTGTTCTGCCTCTGGGAAGATGTTCCATATTGGACATGACCAATGGCAATATCTCCCCTAAGTCTATCCATGGTCTCCTTTGGAAAGACCTCATGGACTAAACCTAATTCTTTAAAATGGTCAACAAAACCATTATTATTTACTGCTATTCCTGCACTGATCTGCCCTCTATGCTGTAGGGCATATAGACCATAATAGAGAATTTGGGATACATGCTTTATTTTTTTGCTAAAAATACCTACAACTCCACTCAAGTAGCTTTACCTCCTTAGGGATTTAATTTCCTCATCCATTTTTATAACCTCTGTTGCTATTTCTCTTTTATAAGCTGCAATTTTTTTTCTTAATTCTGGATATTTTATGGAGAGCATTTGGACTGCCAATAGCCCACCATTTTCCCCTCCTTCTATTGCCACTGTTGCCACAGGAATGCCCTTAGGCATCTGGACAACAGAGAGTAGGGAGTCTAAACCGTCCATAGTGGAGGACTTTGCAGGAACACCTATAACTGGAAGGGGAGTAATGCTTGCCATAACACCAGCTAAATGGGCAGCCTTTCCTGCTATGGCAATAATAACCTCTATATTATTTGACTCAGCATTTTTTGCAAAGTCCACAGCAATATCTGGGGTTCTATGGGCGGAAATAACTCTGATTTCATAGTCCACATCAAATTTTTTTAATATATCTATTACTTTTTCCCCAATAGGCTTATCGGAAATACTTCCCATAACAATACCAACCTTCATATTTATCACCTCTATTTAAAATATTTAACTCCAGCTTTAAAAATATTAGGGATTGCTTTTATATCTACATTTTTATATAGTCCCATTCCCAATCTATCTATAGAAGAAATTGTACCTAGCACCCTGCCATCAGGACTGGTTAGGGACTCAATCCCCAATTGGGAACCTGTGATATTTTCCTTGGCAAATTGGGTGGCGATTTGACCGCTGTTTAATAAATCATCACCATTATCTAGCAATAGGATTCTTCCTTCCCTGGTGGCTAAGGGACTAGTATAGACATTACCTAAATCCATATCCATCATCCAGGGTGAAAGATTAGAGACTACCTCTATATCGGCCATTGTTGATAAAAATTCACCGGAGATATTATGGGAGATATAGAAGGAAGGACTTTCTATATCACAAATTTCTCCCTTCTCTATAAGGCCGGATTTTATTAAGCCATTAAAACTTTCGCCAATACCTAGTATAAGTCCGTCCTGACTATATAGATGGTTATGAATAGCCTCCTTTACATAGGGGTTATTTAGTATAATCTTTAATAATTTTCCACTAGATTCTGGTTGGGCTCCATATAAGCTTCCATTTGGAAAACCTATAATCTGACATTCCCCAATTCTTTTACAAAGTTCTTTATAGGATTCCTCAATGGAATTTTTGGTCAAGGTGTTAAAGATAAAGGTATCCACATCTGCCCCCGCCTTTATAAAGCTATAGGCCATATCATATTCCCCATTGGTGCCGGTAAATACTGGGAGTAGTACTTTAGGTCTTGCTAAGGATTTTGTAGACTTTATCCTTGGACCTTTATTAAAGAAGAACTTTTTTATTTTTTCTTCCCCCTGTCCTTGAATAGGAAAGACCTCTTCTAAAGGGGACAACCATTTTTTAATCAATAGTTCTAGGTCAATTTTCTCTTTATTTATAATGATTACCCTTTCTTCAATAGTACTACCAACAAGGGTATAATCTATACCTTTAAAAATTTCCGAAAGGTTTTGGTTCTGGTCTAACTCTAATAATATAGAACCATATAGGGGTTTAAAAAGTTGTTCATTGATATTTTCTTCAAATCTGAACCCTATCCTATTACCAAAGGCCATCTCTGAGACGCTTCTTGCTATTCCTCCAAATCCGATACTGGAGCTAGATAGTATCTTTCCATCATTTGCTAATTCCTTTATTCTAGTATAGTTTTTCTTTAATTGATTAAAGTCTACTAGACCCTTTTCATCTATGTGGAGGGGAATCAGTACCACCTTAGAATGAATTTTTTTAAACTCCTTAGAGATTATATTGTCCATCTTATCAGTTACTACAGCAAAGCTAATTAGGGAAGGGGGAACATGGAGGTCTTCAAAGCTACCGCTCATACTGTCCTTTCCTCCTATACTGGGGATATTTAATTGTTTTTGCACCATAAATGCCCCTAGTAATGCAGTAAAGGGTTTGGCCCATTTATAAGGATTATTTTCTAATTTTTCAAAGTACTCTTGGAAGGTAAGTCTTATATTTTTATAATCTCCACCTAGAGCTACCACTTTAGCAATAGATGCTATTACACTATAATATCCACCGTGAAAGGTACTCCAATCAAATAAGAATGGGTCATAGCCACAGGTCATTATAGAACAGGTATTAGTTTCTCCATTAAGGACGGGGATTTTTCCTACCATACCCTCCTGGGGAGACAGCTTATATTTTCCTCCTAATGGGCTTAAGACGGAGATAGAACCTATGGTATTGTCAAATCTCTCTATTAGCCCCTTCTGACTAGCAGTATTAAGGGTGTTAATATTAAGGATAAAATCCTCTTTCAGATCTTTATTTTTTATATGATTTGGATTTTTAGTTAGATAATTATTACATTGAGGATTGGTAATATATAGGGAGCTTTTCTTTCTAATGCCATTAGTATCTAAGAAATCCTTATTAATATTAATAATAGTTTTGCCCCGCCATACCATTTGAATTTTCTTTTCATCAGTCACCTTTGCTATAACACTGGCCTCTAAATCCTCTAACTGGGCAAGGGCAATAAATTTATCCAGGTCTTCTTTAGCTATAACCACTGCCATTCTTTCCTGGGATTCAGATAATGCTATTTCTCCACCATTTAGACCGGGATATTTTAGTGGTACTTTATCTAAGTCTATATAAAGACCTTCTGCCAATTCTCCTACCGCCACAGAAACACCTCCTGCCCCAAAGTCATTGGAGACCTTAATCATCCTTGTGGCTTCTGGATTTCTAAAGAGTCTGATAATCTTTCTCTCTATTGGTGGATTACCCTTTTGCACCTCTGCACCGGCAGTGTCCAATGACATTGTTGTCTGGACCTTTGAGGAGCCCACCGCCCCGCCTAGTCCATCCCGTCCTGTTTTTCCACCAACTAGAACAATCAAATCTCCTGGTTGGGCTGTACCTCTAAAGACCCAATCTTTTGGGGCGGCGGCAACTAGGGCGCCTAACTCCATCCGTTTAGCTATAAAGCCAGGATGATAAAATTCATTTATATATCCTGCGGCAACACCTATTTGATTTCCATAGTCACTGTATCCTTCCATAGCTCCCCTGGTGATTTTTCTTTGGGGGAGCTTTCCTGTCAATGTCTTTTCAAAGTCTTGGGTAGGATCTCCAGCACCAGTAATCCTCATGGCTTGATATACAAAGGCTCTCCCGGAGAGGGGATCTCTAATTGCACCACCAAGGCAGGTACCAGCCCCACCAAAGGGTTCCATCTCTGTAGGGTGGTTATGGGTTTCATTTTTAAACATCAAAAGCCATTTCTCATTTTTACCATTCACATCCACATCCACTTCAATACTAGCAGCATTTATTTCTTTAGAAGCTTCCTTATTGTCCAAGCTACCATTCTTCAAGGTTTCTTTCATATTTATAGTGGCTAGGTCCATTAAGGACATAGGCTTATTATTGTTTTCATAGACATATTTCCTTGAATCTATGTATTGGCCTAAGGCTTCTTCAAACATTTCTTGATATTTTCCCTGCTCAATATCTATATCTATGATTTCAGTCATAAAGGTGGTATGTCTACAATGGTCTGACCAATAGGTATCAATCATCTTTAGTTCAGCAAGACTGGGCTCCCTATTTTCTTTTATAAAATAATCTTGGCAATATAATAGGTCATCCATATCTAATCCAAGGCCTAATTTTTCCTTTAGATGAGCTATTTCTTCTGAATTCATCTCTATAAATCCATTGATAAACTCTACTTCTTTAGCTTCGCCTTCTACTAATTCATATTGAAAGGCATTTAATTCTACTTCCTTGGATTCAATAGGGTTAATATAATAGGATTTTATTTTATTAAGGTCCTGTTGGTTTATACCCTCGAGTATAATAATCTTTGAATGGTGAACATTAACCTCATCTAATCCTAGAAAGTCCCTTATTAAAGAAAGGGTAGCATCTTCCCTTTGGTTAAATTCCCCTTGATGATATTCTATTCTAAAAAACTTTTCCTCTTTTTTTAATGGAGGTAAGCTATAATATATATTATCTATTGGGGACTCATAAAGAATTTTTTCAACAATAGCCTTTACATGATCCTCTTTTACATTAAAAAGATCATAGACATTTAATAGCCTAACATTTTTTAAATTTGGAAGGGCTAAATAACCTTGAAATTCCTTTAATAGGTTTTCCGCCTCCATATTGGTACCGGGGATTTTCTCAATAAATATTCTCTTATTATTCATTAGGACCTCCTTAGTATTAATTCTTCTAATTTAAGGGGAGGGATATATTCCCCATCCTTATATGCCCTCATATTTCCTCCGGAAATCTCATCTATCAGTGCAATATGCTGGTCTTCTCCAACTTTTCCAAATTCCAGCTTTATGTCATATAGCTCAATACCCTCAGTAGCTAACTGATCTTTTATTATTTTACTAATCCTTCTAGTTAGGCTTACTAGGGTGTTATATTCATTTTTTTTCATTATACCTAGCATTTCCAATCCTTCATCAGTTATTAGGGGATCATTTCTGTGGTCATCCTTTAGGGTAATCTCCACATAAGAATCTAGGGCCTGTCCCTTTTTAGCATATAGGCCATATCGGCGAAGAAAACTTCCTACCGCCCTATATCGGCAAATAACTTCTACACCTTTTCCAAACATTTTAGCTGGCAACACCGTCATAGAGCTACTACTAATATCGGAATCGATATAATGGGTGGGAATACCCATTTCATTTAATTTACTAAAAAAATAGCTTGTCAATCTAAGGCTAGATTGTCCAATTCCTTGGATGGTAAGGCCCACAGTATTTGCTCCAGGGTCAAAGACCCCATCCTCTCCAGTAACATCATCCTTAAACTTTAATAAGTAATTTCCATCCTCTAATGCATATACATCCTTAGTCTTACCCTTATAAATCAATTCCATATTTTAAAACCTCCTTTATTTAACCTAAACAAACATAGCCCAGCCAGGTAGGAAGCGAAACCTACCCGACTGGGCTTTTATCCCTTCGGTGTAATACTACCTAAGCAGTATTTGTACCGCTCGGTCCAGCAGGAAAAGTCCCCGGAACCCTAGGTACACTTTCACTCATAGTTAAATGATTTATGGTCATTTAGTAGAAACGTCCCAACCTTATTATGAGACTTATATGAGTATTTATTTATCTTTTCATCTTAATAATACCATAAAACTATTAAAATATCTTATATAAAATATTTATATTATTAAAAGTTT
>DUPX01000078.1 GCA_012838085.1 Eubacteriaceae bacterium | reverse complement strand
TCCTCTTCTAAAGAGAAATAGTAGCCTAAGGATTCTGATGGAATATCTTTTATATCATAATCCTGGTCTGATATTTGAAAAATACTATTAATAAGGAATAATAATACTAGAATGGCTAATAAAGCTATTATAAAATGTATTTTTATCCTTCTATACTTAAATGTTCTCTTTCTATTAATCAACAAGAGAAGAGTACCTCCCTGAAAACTATTTATTCAATGCTAACAAGACTTTACGCTATTTCAATATATTCTATTATAAATAAAAAAATACCTCCAAATTGGAGGTATGGATAGCCCAAAATGCCGTCCCCTATATTTTGAGTGCCTAGCCTTGACTAGGTGGGTGTTCTGTTTAAATATTCTGCCTTCCTTTATACTAAGGCTTGACATCTAATTTAAAACCCAAACCCCCAAAATAATGATGTAGGTTCAAAATAATAGGGATCATTTCGAACATCTCAGGAGTTATGTCAACTATCTTTCTTAGCTTTATTCTAGCAAATAAAGAGCAAAATTTCAAGGTGTAATTTTTTGTAAATAAGTTGAATTTATCCTTCTATTTTTTTGTCAATATAGATAGGGCAATGGTTGGTTCCCATTATTTCAGTAAGTATTTCTCCCTCTTTTCAATTTTATGAAGTTCTCCGATACAAAGAAATAATCTATTGCCGATATTTTTTAAACCACCATTAAAGGGATAACTCCATCAAAAATACTTAATAATATCTGGATAAATATCTATAGGTATTAATATGCCAATTGTTCTTCTAATATCCTATTGCTGAATCCTTTATAATAAACTAATCTTTTCCAGTTACATTCCAAGAATAGATTTTTAATTATTTTCTTCTTTAAACTCTTTATTAAAAAAACTTCTTAGTTTAAGAAGTAGTCATGGTGGGGCGTACAGGGCTCGAACCTGTGACTTTCACCACGTCAAGATGACACTCTACCAGCTGAGTTAACGCCCCTGATATGGAGCGAGTAAGGAGAATCGAACTCCCGTAGCCGGCTTGGGAAGCCGGTGCTCTACCACTGAGCTATACTCGCCAATATAAATGATATAATCATTTTAACAAAAATATGTATTATTGGCAATGTCTTTCATAGATTTCTCTTAAATTTATGAGTGGTAAAGTGTTTTTATTTAATAGCTTACTTATAGTATAATAAAACAAATTAGAAGTAAAAGGGTGAATATATATGAATATAGATGAAATAAGAAGGAAGATTCTAGGATATTCTAAAGATTTTCAAGGGAATTATAAGTATTATGCTATCCTAGTGCCCATGATAAAAATAAACCATGAACTTCACCTGCTTTTTGAAGTCCGGTCCAGTGAATTAAAGAGACAGCCGGGAGAAATATGTTTTCCTGGTGGAAAAAAAGAATTAAATGAAACTTTTGAAGAAACTGCTATTAGAGAAACTATAGAAGAATTAAATATAAGTAGTGATAATATTGAAGTTATTGGGGAATTGCCCTCAGTAAGTACCCATTATAATAATATTATTAGACCTTTTGCTGCAACTTTAAAAGATATAGATATTAAAAATATTAACTATAATAAGGGAGAAGTGGATAATATCTTTACTGTTCCGTTGGACTTTTTTTTAAATAATTCTCCCCAACAATACTATATAATAACTGAGCCAAATCCCCAGGAAGGTTTTCCATATCACTTGCTGCCTAATGGTGAAGATTATCCTTGGTTTAAAGGCAAATACCATGTATATTTTTATCAATATGAAAGCTATGTCATTTGGGGTTTAACAGCTAAAACCATTCTGAATTTGGTGGAAATTTTAAAATAATTTTTTTAAATTTGGCCTCCTATGGATATATGGAATTTCATAATTGTATATCTTTTTTATATAGTACTAAACTATATTAGGAGGTGAATTTATGGGCAAAAAAAGACCTTTAGTACCAGCAGCCCGAGAAGCTTTAGATAAAATGAAGGTGGAATTTTCCAATGAATTTAGTTTGGAATTAGATGGGGAATACAAAGGGAATAAAACTTCTAAATTAAATGGATATATTGGTGGTCCAATAGGTGGTATGATGACTAGAAAAGCCATTGAAGAATTTGAAAAAAACCTTATTAATAAAAAATAATCTCCATCAAAACTACCCGCTAAGCGGGTAGTTTTAGGTTAAAGTTTTTATTTTTAGACAACCTTTAATTTTGAATACTCTTTTTTAATATTTTTTCAGGATATATTTTAGGACTATATTTTTTATTAGAACTTTCTAAATTCTCAAAGGCAGTAGAAATCATAAGTTTTATCCTATTTAATTGATTTACTTCACTGGCACCAGGATCATAATCAATGGCGACTATATTAGTGCCTGGATATAATCTTTTTAATTCCTTAATCATACCTTTACCAGTAACATGGTTTGGTAAACAAGCAAAGGGCTGCATACATATAATATTTTTTGCACCACTTTGAATTAGTTCTACCATTTCCCCAGTTAAAAACCAACCTTCCCCTGTACTATGTCCTAGGGAAACAATAGATGAAGCTCCCTTTGCTATTTCCTCTATCTTTTTAGGCACGATAAATCTTTTGCTGTTTTTTAATGCCTTCCTAAGGTTACTTCTATAAAACTCCATAATATTTATTGCAAATTTCCCTAATAATTGTGACTTTTTTGTACCTGATAGATATCTATATTTAAAGTCACTATTAAAGGCACTATATAGTAAAAAGTCTGTAAGTCCAGGCATTACAGCCTCAGCCCCCTCAGCTTCCACTAAATCAACTACATTATTATTTGCAGTAGGATGAAATTTTACTAAAATCTCTCCTACTAATCCCACTTTTGGTTTTTTTTCATTTGTTATTTCCAGTTCATCAAATTCCCTTACTATATTTTTTATATTATCCTTAAAGGTCTTTATTCTCCAATCCTTTAAGGAATTCATACAGATTTCCACCCATTTTTTATAGAGATTATTAGCAGATCCTTTAATTTTTTCATAAGGTCTGACCCTATATAAGACATTCATAAACAAATCCCCATATATTAGGGCCATCATTGCCCTATGCAACAATCCGATAGAATATTTAAACCCAGGATTTTTCTCTATGCCTACAGCATTTAATGATATTACAGGTATATTTTTAAAACCTGCATCTATTATTGCCTTTCTTAAAAATCCAATATAATTTGTTGCCCTACAGCCTCCACCTGTTTGAGATATTAAAACTGATGTGTTTTGCAAGTCATATTTCCCAGATTTAAGGGCTTCAATTAGTTGGCCGATTACAATTATAGCAGGAAAACAAGCATCATTGTTAACATATTTTAAACCAATATCTATTGCTTTGTGATCAATAGATGGTAGAACTTCCATATTATATCCAGATAAATTAAATGCCTTTTGCAAAAATTGAAAGTGCATCGGGGACATCTGAGGAACTAATATCGTGTGCTTTCTTCTCATATCTTCTGTGAAAATTAGTTTTCTAAAGCTACTATCCACCTTTTTAAGCTTTTTATTATTCCTTTCCCGTTCTAATATTGTGGCTTGTAGTGACCTTAATCTAATTCTTGCTGCCCCTAAATTATTTCCTTCATCAATTTTAATAGTTGTATAGACCTTGGAGTTTGCCTTCAAGATATCCTCCACCTGGTCTGTTGTAACCGCATCTAGCCCACAGCCGAAGGAATTTAATTGGACTAATTCCAAATCCTCTTGGGTGGATACAAAGCTAGCAGCTGCATATAATCTTGAGTGATAGGCCCATTGATCTACTACCCTTAAGGGTCTTTCTACTTCCCCAAGATGGGAAATTGAATCCTCTGTAAGGACAGCAAAGCCTAAGGAATTTATCATTTCAGGTATACCATGATTTATTTGGGGGTCTATATGGTAGGGTCTGCCGGCTAATACTATTCCCTTTATACCCTTTTTCCTCATCTCTTTTATAGCTCTTTCCCCTGATTCTTGAATGTCCTTATTAAAAGCTTTTTGTTCCCTATAGGCCTTTCTTACAGCTTCTTCAATTTCTCTTTTGGATATTTTAAAGTAGCTAAATTCTTCTGATAACCTCTTAACCATCCTTCTTTCATTATCATAGGGTAGAAAGGGTTTCATATATAATATATCCTTCTCCCTTAAAATATCCACATTATTATCTATAACTTCTGGATAGGAGATTACAATTGGACAATTATAATGATTGTCTGCCCCTTCCTGCTCCTTTTGTTCGTGAGTAATGGAGGGATAAAAAATAAACTTAATATCCTTGTTTACCAGATCCATAATATGGCCATGGACCATTTTGCCAGGATAGCATACAGATTCTGAAGGAATGGTTTCAATTCCTTTTTCATAGGTTTTAGCAGTGGATCTTTCTGATAGTTCCACTCTAAATTCCAGCTCAGTAAATA
The DNA here is from genome assembly GCA_012838085.1 of Eubacteriaceae bacterium. Lineage (GTDB taxonomy): Bacteria > Bacillota > Clostridia > Eubacteriales > Garciellaceae > DUPX01. The sequence continues at coordinate 10,957 of DUPX01000078.1, read as the reverse complement.
GGGTATGCCAAAAAGGATAATTCTCATATATATTAAGCACTCTAGGAATACCCACCACTCCTCTAGAGGCTTGGTCTATTGACAAGGGTTTATATTTAAATAGTCTATTATATTTATATTTATAGATATTAGGCAGAGACTTACTATCTTCTTGTTTTCCCTCACCCTTTTCACATCTATTCCCAGAGATGAATTTTTTCCCATTGTTAAAAATATTTATGGTCAAAAGACAATTATTTGGGCATAGACCACATCTAGAAATCTTAGTTCTAAAGTCAAAACTTTCTAATTGTTTCCTATTCAACAAAGATGTCCTATGACCTTCTATATATCTTTCTCGGGAAATCAAGGCAGCACCAAAAGCCCCCATAATTCCAGCAATATCCGGCCTGATTACTTCCCTTTCTGAAAGTAATTCAAAACTTCTAAGAACAGCGTCATTATAAAAAGTTCCACCTTGAACTACTATTTTTTCTCCTAATTCCCGGGGATTTTTAACTTTGATTACCTTATATAGGGCATTTTTAATAACTGAATAGGATAGACCAGCAGAGATATCTCCTATTGTAGCCCCTTCCTTTTGGGATTGTTTTACCTTTGAATTCATAAAAACAGTACACCTAGAGCCTAAATCTACTGGATACTCAGCTGTTAATGCTTCAGAGGCAAACTCTTCTATGGTCATTCCTAAAGATTCGGCAAAGGTATCTAGAAAGGAACCACAACCAGCAGAACATGCCTCGTTAAGAAAAATTCTGTCAATCACCCCATCTTTAATCTTTAAACATTTCATGTCTTGGCCACCAATATCTAATATAAAGTCCACCCCTGGACAGAAAAATTCAGCAGCCTTATAATGGGCAATTGTTTCGATTTCTCCTATATCCACATTTAATGCAGATTTTATCAAACTTTCTCCATAACCAGTTACAGTTGCATTAACTAGATTTACTTCTGAAGGCAATATTTCATATAATTCCTTTAGTATTTTTATTGTGGAATTAAGGGGACTTCCCCCATTGCTCCCATAATATGTGTATACTAAAGAGCCTTCTTCATCAATTAAAGCCGCCTTAGTAGTGGTAGAACCTGCATCTATACCTAAATAGCAATTGCCTTTTATGGTTTTTATATCTTTTCTCTTTACAGAATTCTTACTATGTCTTTTTTTAAATTCATCATAGTTATTTTCTATTGAAAATAGAGGGGCTAATCGAACAGAATCTGAAATATGGAATTCATCAAATTTATTTAGATTTTCAAAAAGTTCCTGAAAATTCATTAAATTTTCTTCCCTAGATGCAAGGGCAGCACCTATTGCAACATATAGCTGGGAGTTTTCAGGAAAGATTATTTGTTCCTCCTCTAATTTTAGCACCTCTATAAATCTATTTCTTAACTCCGATAGGAAATACAAAGGTCCTCCCAAAAAAGCTATATTTCCTCTAATAGGCCGGCCACATGCCAGCCCACTGATAGTCTGTATTACAATGGCCTGAAGTACTGAAACAGCAATATCTTCCTTTGCAACACCCTCATTTAAAAGAGGTTGAACATCTGTTTTGGCAAACACCCCACACCTTGCAGCTATAGGATATATAGTATTGTAATTTTTTGCCAATCCATTTAAACCCATAGTATCAACTTTAAGGAGTGATGCCATTTGATCTATAAATGACCCAGTACCCCCGGCACAGGTTCCATTCATCCTTTGTTCTATTCCATCTTTAAAATAAGTGATCTTTGCATCTTCCCCACCAAGTTCAATGGCAACATCAGTTTGAGGATTAAATGTTTTTATGGCCTTAGTGGAAGCCACCACTTCCTGGACAAAAGATATATTTAGATCTTTAGCAATTCCCATGCCTGCAGACCCGGTAATCATTATAGTAAATTTTGAAGATTTTAAAATACTCCAACTATCCTGTACCATTCTATATAGCTTTTTCTTAATATCAGAATAATGCCTTTCGTATTTACTAAATATTAACTCCAAATTACTATTAAGGATAACCAATTTTATTGTTGTAGAGCCAATATCAATACCAACATGGAAAATATTATTCATCTAGACTGCAGTATTGCTGCCTTTCCCCCCTCTTACTAATTAAATATTTATGTAGTAGTTATGTAATTATATCATAACTCTATTTTTTTTACATTCAATGACTATATAGTTATATTATTCATACCATAAATTAAGAACCACTCTCTATTTAACTGATAATTAAACAGGAAAAATATACTTTCTTTCAAAAAAGCATAAAGAACAGTCTTTTTGTTTTGAATACAAAAATAAACTGTCCTTTATACTCCCTATCCATTCTTTATTTTTTTAAATTATCTAGTCTATTTAATATGCTTTCTTTTCCCAACACAGTAATTATTTTCATTAAATCTGGTCCCTGCATTTGACCGGTAAGCATTATTCGCACAGGCATAAATAGATTTTTACCCTTAATTCCCTTTTCTTTTTGAATTTCCTTAAATATATCTCTAGCTGCTTGGGGGTTTAAATCTTTAGTAGAAGCAATCTTCTCCTTCAAAGCTTCTACTAGAATAGGTATTTGTTCTCCCTGGAGTATTTTTTCACATTCCTGGTTTTCAAAAATAATTTCATCTTTAAAGAAAAGTTCTGCCCTTTCAGGAATTTCAGATAATATAGAAATCTTATCCTTTAATGATTCTACCATCATCTCTATCCAGTCATAGCGATTTTCTATATCTTCCTTAGTAATATATCCTGAATCTAATAGATATGGTATAGATAGTTGGGTTATTCTTTCAGTAGTGGCCCCTCTGATATAGTGACCATTCATCCATTTAAGTTTGTTTACATCAAAAACAGCACCTGACTTATTAACCCTTTCTAAATCAAATAACTCTATTAATTCTTCCATAGATAGTATTTCTTCGTCCTTGCCGGGACTCCATCCTAAAAGTGCGATATAATTAACTAGGGCCTCTGGTAAGTAACCTTTTTTTATAAAATCTTCAACTGCCACATCTCCATGTCGTTTACTTAGTTTTTTTCCATCCTGGTTTAATATATTTGGTAGATGGACATATTTGGGACTTTCCCAACCAAATCCTTCATAAAGCAATACATGTTTTGGTGTTGAAGGAAGCCATTCTTCCCCTCTTATTATATGGGTAATACCCATTAGATGATCATCTACAACTACTGCAAAATGATAGGTGGGGTAACCATCTGATTTTATCAAAACCTGATCGTCTAGATCTTCCGTATTTACCTTTATATGACCTCTAATAATATCATCAAATTCCACTATCCTATTTTGGGGTAATTTTAAACGTATAACATATTCTAAACCTTTATTTATTTTTTCTTCTACCTCTTTTTTACTTAGTTCTCTACAGTGACCATCATATTTTGAAAACTCCCCTTTTGCCTTTTGTTCCTCCCTTAGCTCTTCCAACCTGTCCTTTGAACAAAAACAATAATAAGCCCACCCATTTTCTATTAATCTTTCTATATACTTCTTATATATTAAAAGACGTTGGGATTGGATATAAGGACCTTTTTCTCCCCTTTGGTCTATTTTATCATTATTTATAAAGGGACCTTCATCATGATGAATTCCTACCCAATTCATAGAGTTAATTAAACCTTCAATAGCTCCCTCTACTAATCTATTTTGATCAGTATCTTCAATTCTTAAAACCATTGAACCCCCTAGCTTTTTTGCAAATAAGTAATTATATAGTGCTGTTCTCAATCCACCAATATGTAAAAAACCTGTAGGACTGGGTGCAAACCTAACTTTTACCATATTAATTCCTCCTTATAATGACAATATTCTATCATCTACTCCTTATATTTTCAATTAATTAATATTTTATTAAAATAATAAAAAATACCTCCAAGTAGACAATTAAATTTAATTAGACTATCTACATTAGAAGTATTATATCACCTATAGGGGTGGTTTAATAATGTAAAATAATACTTTTAAGCTAATCCCGATAATACAGATACCCTTACTATTATGCCTAAGAAGGTGCCATCTTCCCCTATTACTGCAATAGGATAATTTGTAACTGCTGCCTTAGGAATTAAATCTTGTACATAATCCTCTGGATCTGCTGTAAAATAATCATTTTTTAAGATGTCTTTCAGAGATTTTTTTTCTTTAATAGCATTAATAGTATCATCAATGGTAACAATTCCCTCTAGCTTTCTGTTTTCCCCCACCACAAAAAGACTGGATAACCCATTTGACCTCATTTCACGCATTGCCACATTTAACCCATCCTTAACGGACATTATTGCAGTGGTTTTCTGCATGATGTGTTTTGCCTGGAAAACCTTTGACCGGTCAATATCACGAACAAAGTCTTCTATATATTGATTGGAGGGATTTTCTAATATTTCCTCAGGAGTACCAATTTGCACGATTTCTCCATCCTTCATTACTGCAACCCTATCTCCTATTTTAAAGGCTTCATTTACATCATGGGTAATAAATATAATTGTCTTTTTTAATTTAGCCTGCAAATCTAATAATTCTAACTGCATTTCTCTACGGATTAGTGGGTCTAGAGCACTAAAAGGCTCATCCATCAATAAAATATCTGGATCATTAGCCAATGCCCGTGCAAGACCAACTCTTTGCTGCATGCCACCACTAAGTTGATGGGGCAAAGAGTTTTCCCAGCCCTCTAGGCCAACACTTTTTATGGCTTCTTCTGCAATCTTTCTTCTCTCATCCTTTGGAACCTTTTTAATTTCCAGCCCGTACTCTACATTTGACTGTATTGTTCTATGGGTGAATAAACCAAAACTCTGAAATACCATAGCCATTTTATCCTGTCTAAACTTTTTAAGTTGGTTTTTATCATATTTTAATATATCTTCTCCATCCACAAAAATACTTCCTTTAGTGGGTTTATTTAAAAGGTTTAGGCATCTTATTAGGGTAGACTTTCCACTTCCGGATAAACCCATAATAACGAATGTTTCCCCTTCCTTAACTTCAAAGGAAGCATTATTTACCCCTATTGCACTCCCTGTTATCTTTAGAATTTCATCTTTAGATTTTCCCTGTTCTAATAGCCTTAAAGCTTCCTTTGTATTTCTTCCGAATATTTTATATAAATTTTCCACTCTTATTTTAGTTGGCATAATAAAACTCCTACCTTCTATATTTATTATTCTGATGATTCTGGATATCTAAATTTTTCTGCCATTCCTTGAGTTATTCTATCTAGGATAACCGCCATAATCACAATACTTATCCCTGCTTCAAACCCCATAGCTATATCAATTTGATTAATTGATTTTATTACATTCAATCCCAATCCTCTAGCCCCTACCATAGAAGTTGTTACCACCATAGAAATAGCCATCATAATGGTTTGATTTATTCCTGTCATAATAGTAGGTAGAGCTTGGGGTAATTCCACCTTAAATAATGTCTGCCATCTGGAGGATCCAAAGGATAGTGCTGCTTCTTTCATTTCCTTAGGAACACTTCTAATGGCAAGGTTAGTTAGTCTTAGGACCGGCGGGATTGCATATATAGTTGTTGCGAAAACAGCTGGTACTAAGCCTAAGCTAAAAAGCATAATTGCTGGTATTAAGTAAACAAAACTTGGCATGGTCTGCATTGCATCCAATATTGGTTTCAAAATCATTTCTAGTTTATTGCTATAAGCAGTAAGAATACCTGCAGGAATTCCAATAATCAATGAAATTATTACTGCAGATATTACAAGGGCTAATGTGGTCATTAATTCTTCCCATAGACCAAAGGTCCCTATTAAGAATATGGTTGCTGAATATAATAATCCTGTTTTCCAGTTTTTTATTCGCCAACCTAATATAAATACTAAAGCAATAAACAGCCACCAAGGGATTAGCAATAATAATTTTTCCACATTTAGTAATAAGGCTAAAGACACTTTTTTTATCAATTCAAAAAATCCATCAAAATTTAATTTAGCCCATCTTACAAATTGGTCCACATAAATCCCTAACTCAAATTTTAAAGCACTTGGAAAATCTCCCATAATATAGACTGTCATTAAATCCAACAGCCTTTTTCACCTCATTCCTTTATATAACTATAGTATTAATCAATTTTAAATGTAATATGAACAAATGAAGAAGATTTCAACATTTGTTCATATTATTTTAAATAAATAATTTATCTTAATATATTATTTTATAGCTTCTTTCACCTTTTCTATCACATCTGCTGGTGCCCAATCAGCCCATAGTTCCTCATTTTCTCTTAAAAACCATTTGGCTGTTTCATCAACATCTTTATTGTCTTGCAAATATAATAGTGCCTCATTTGTTAAATCCTTACTGGTCTTATAATTTGACAGAAATTCAACTACCTCTGGAGCCTTTTCCTTCATTCCCTTATGCACCGCCACTGTTACATTAACTGATGGCCATTCACAAGCATATCCAGCCTCTTCGCTCCATAATTCATCTGAATATGGTTCATCCTCTAATAAAGTTAAGTCATATTTTGCCATTACCCATTCAGGTTCCCAATAGTATCCAACCCATGGTTCACCATTCTCAAATGAGGTACCTAATGATACTGCAAGACCTGATGAAGAGCCAGGGCTGAAATAATTAAAGGTTTTACCTAATTCATAGGTATCAAATTTTTTTCTTAATATATTATCCACTTCCCAACCTGAGGGAGAACCGTAGATTCTGCCCTTAGAAGGGTCTTCTTCATCCTTAAATAACTCTTTATACTTAGGTAAATCCTTAACAGTTTTTAAATCTGGAGCCATTGGTTCAATTCCTCTTTCTGGATCTCCTTCAATCACATAGGTTGGAACATATAATCCCTGTCTGTTATCATCAAAGTTTGTAGAAACCTCTATAATATCTCCATTTTCTATTGCTGGTTCATATACATCTACAATGTTTTGTACCCAAGCTTCCATATAGATATCAATATCTCCATTTACTAAGCCTGTAAATGTCACTGGGGTAGTGCCAGAAATTATATCTGTCTTGTAGCCAAATCCTTCTTCAATAAATATCTTGGCTACAGAATTATGAAATTGTATACTTTCCCATTGTGCATCTGCTAAGACAAGGGTGTCCTTTTTCTCTGAAGCATCTTCTCCATTAGAGCATGCTGAAAATATCAGTAAAAGTAAACTCAATATAACTATTGTAGTTATTCTCTTCTTGCTCTTCATAATAAAATCCATAATTATCCTCCCTTATTTTTACTGCTATCTGATAAAGTCACAACCTAAATATATATACGGGTTGTAACTTCTGACCATTATACCAATATTTTTTTTCATTGTCAATAAAAATAAGGTGCATTTTTTGCAACAGAAATGGCTTTTATTGTAAACCCTATTGTTATGAATTCTATTCATTATTACCATGTATCCTTCCAATCTACAAATTTATAAGTTATAAAAGGGATTCAAAAATATAAAAATATCGGCTTTACAAAGCCGATATTTTTATATTTTATCTAGAAATAATTAATATTGTTTAGACTTAAAATACTCTTTTGAGGATTTATATTTGGATATAGAATATCCTCCAGCCTTTAATTGGGAATCATAAGATGTATCTACAATTCTCCATTTCCCATTTATATAAACCTCATTCCAAGCATGATACCCTTCAACATTTGAAGATTCTCCTTTAATTAGTTTTGTTGGTACTCCTACACTTCTAAGCATTGCGGCAAAGAGAGATGCAAAATCATAGCAGATTCCTTTTTTACTACTATAGGTAGTATTAATATTTGGAATATATCCGCTGGGAAGTTTTGTAATAGAACTATCATATCTTATATTATTAACAATATAATTATAAATCTTATCTATCTTTTTTTGATCACTTAAACCTTTAGTTAGTGATTTAGCTTTTTTAATGGCAGCCATTGAATTATTCCAATTTATCATTTGAACAGATGTGAGATATTTTGCATTTGGATTGGAGGACTTTACTTCAACTTCTTTGGTAAGTACATATTTGTATTCATTTCCCCCAATATTTTCCATTATGCTTATCTTATACAATCCATCCCCTAATTGCAGGGGAAAGCTTTGATAGGAGTTGTCCCCTTTTAAATCGTAAGTATATCTGTCACTTCCTTTGACAACCATTACCTTTAACTTTATATCACTTAAATATTTTGCCTTAAAGGAACCACTATTGGCATTACTTGTATCTATTTTAGGACTCCCGTCAACTTTCTTAGACTCTTCCTTTACTTGTACTGCTGTATTTTCTTTAGTAGAATTATTTGGTTTAGTACTTGAACTTTCCTTCTTTTTCTCAGTCTTCACATTAATAGTCTTTTCCTTATTTGCCTGTACACTTTTTTTATTTAATTCAGTACCATTTGAATTGTTACCTTTAGTTTGGTCAACAAGCTTGTCCTCTTTTTGAACCTCGTTCATCTCTGTAGCATTAGCTTTTTCATCCTGCTCTATTGTTTTATTTTCTTCTTCTTTTCCCATAATGTTTTGTTCTAATTTGCCACTTGCTTCAATATGATTTTCGAAACTCTCTTCATTATTATTATTTATAGAATAATTTTCTTGGGCATATACAAAACTAAATGATGAAATAGCCATAATTAATAAAATTGTTATAATTTTGCGCATAAAAATGCTCCCCCTTTCGGCAGTCTGGCTACCATACATATAAAATGCTTAGGCCCTTAGACTTTGCGCCCCAATTTTTCAATTGGTTTGCCATTATCGCTTGAAAAGCAAAATTGTTTTATTATTTAGTTTTTTTTAATTATATACTATATTTTCCATTTTGGGAATACTAAATTGATAAATTTTTACATTATTTTCCCTTAACCGTTAATTTATTACCCTCTTTTTAAAAAATTAATCAAAAAATACCTCAAAGTAGATAATCTAATTTAATTGAACTATCTACTTTGGAAGTATTATATTAGAATTAACCTATTTACCATTAGACAATCATAATATAGGATAAATACTCCATTAATTTTAAATTAGATTTAATTGACTATCCATTGTCTAAATCCTAAATGCAGTTTTTTCCTATATCTTCTTTTTCAGCTTTTTTCTTTTTACAGTGTCTAATATTTTTTTTCTAAGACGGATGCTATCTGGTGTAATCTCTACTAACTCATCATTATCAATAAATTCTAAGGCTTCTTCTAAGCTGAAAATAATGGGGGGGGATAATTTAAGAGCATCATCTGACCCAGAAGCTCTAACATTTGTTAATTGTTTTTTCTTGCATACATTAACTTCTATGTCTCCTGCCCGAGTATTTTCCCCTACTATCATTCCTTCATATACTTTAGTACCGGGTTTTATAAATAATGCTCCCCTTTCCTCGGCATGAAACATTCCATATACTATGGATTCTCCTGCCTCTGTAGCTACTAATGAGCCCTGGGACCTTATTGATATCTCTCCTTTATAAATTCCATATCCATCAAAGGTGGTATTTATTATTCCATGTCCCTTTGTATCTGTCATAAATTTAGAGCGATAACCTATTAGACCTCGGGTAGGTATGGAGAATTCTAATCGAGAATATCCCCCTTTTAGTTGAATCATGTTTAATAATTCTCCCTTTCTACTTCCCAGCCTTTCGATTATTGAACCTACAAATTCTTCTGGTGCGTCAATTGAAACAATTTCCATAGGTTCATGTTTCTTACCATCAATAGTCTTATACAAAACTTCTGGCTTAGAAACTAAGAATTCATATCCTTCCCTTCTCATATTCTCTATTAGAATGGATAGATGTAATTCCCCTCTTCCTGAAACCTTTATAGTATCCGGTGAATCTGTCTCCTCAACTTTAATACTAATATCTGTTTGTAATTCTCTAAATAATCTTTCCCTTAATTGCCTAGAGGTTACAAATTCCCCCTCCTGACCTGCAAAAGGACCATCGTTAACTGAGAAGTTCATTGAAATTGTAGGTTGGGAAATCTTTACAAAAGGTAATGTTTCTGGTTGACTTACATCACATATGGTGTCGCCTATTTGGATACCCTCTATGCCCATTACTGCTACAATATCACCAATTTTGGCCTGGGAAATTTCATTTCTATTAAGCCCCTCAAATTCAAATAATTTAGTTACCTTAACCTTCCTTTCCCTTTCTGGATACTGCTCATTTACAATAACTACCTCCTGATTTGTATAAATGGAGCCTCTATCCACTTTGCCTATTCCTATACGGCCTACATAATTATCATAATCTATTGTGGATATTAAAACCTGGGTAGGTCCATCAGGATCCCCTGTAGGAGCGGGTATATAATCAATAATGGTTTCAAATAGAGGCACCATGTCTTCTCCCTCTTTCGTCCATTCAAAGGAAGATGTGCCATTTCTTGCTGAAGCATATATAAAAGGACAATCTAATTGTTTCTCAGTAGCATCTAATTCAATAAATAAGTCTAGTACCTCATCTATTACCTCCACAGGTCTTGCATCCGGCCTATCTATTTTATTAATACAAACTACAACCGGGAGTTCTAATTCTAAAGCCTTTTTTAATACAAATTTGGTTTGTGGCATTGGTCCCTCAAAGGCATCCACCAATAGCACCACTCCATTTACCATTTTTAATACCCTTTCCACTTCACCGCCAAAATCCGCATGACCTGGTGTATCTATTATATTTATCTTTATATTTTTATAACTTATAGCAGTATTTTTAGAAAGAATGGTAATACCCCTTTCCCTCTCTATATCATTAGAATCCATTATTCTATCCTGAATAATTTGATTTTTTCTAAATATTCCACTTTGTTTTAAAAGTTGATCAACCAATGTTGTTTTCCCATGGTCAACATGGGCAATTATTGCAATATTTCTTATGTCTTCCCTTGCTTCTACCATATAATACCTACTTTCTATAAATGTTTGCTGACTAAATAACATAATATATAATATCATTTTTTCTAAAAAAACTAAATATATG
>DUPX01000077.1 GCA_012838085.1 Eubacteriaceae bacterium | reverse complement strand
CTATGGGAGATATTCTCTGTTTATGTCACAGATATAGAATTTGATTATATTAAAACAGATTTTCACACAGATGAAGAGTATCATAAATTCTTGGAGGAAATAACAGAAAAATCCCTTTTTAATACAAATATCCAACCAACTATAGAAGATAAGATAATAACTCTATCCACATGTAGTTATGAATTTGATAATGGGAGATTTGTTGTTCATGGAAGAAAAATAAATTATTAGAAGTAAGAGTCACATTGAAAATAAGGATAAGCTATGTTATAATTTTAACACAAGTAAAAGCTCCGAGTTTACATTCTAAGGGCAGTTTGCCTATGAATTAAAACCGTTAGGGTATAGCTGGAAACGACTATGCCTCCCTATTTGGAAAGGAGATTTAAGACCTGTTTTTTTCTTTGAACCCTTTTCCAGATAGGAAAGGGTTTTTTATTATATAAACATATTTACATATTAAGACAGGGCTTAATATAAGAATTTAAGCCAAAATAGTTTTATAAAAATATCTAAGGAGGAAGGAATAATGAAAAAGACTTTTTTGAGGGTAGCTATTATTTTATTAGTAAGTTTATTTGTGGTAACTACTGTTGCTTGGGCTGGTAATGGCGGTGGCGGTGGCGGCGGAAAAGGTGATGGCAGTGGTGGAGGAAAGGATAAGCCTTTAGAATTAGTAAGTTCTACAATAAAAGATGGGGCAAAGAATGTCCCCTTAGCTGGGAAATTTAAACTGGAGTTTTCAAAAAATGTAACTTTCGATTCTGTAAGGCTTGATAACCAAAAAGCCTTCTCTATGGTAGATAAAGATGGGAAAGCAGTGGATATAAAAGTTGTATTACCAGAGTCAACCAATGATTCGGAAAAAAACTTTGTATATATTGAAGCCAGTTTAAAGGAAAATCAACAATATACATTAAAGATTGCAAAATCTTTACGTAGTAAATCTGGTGATAATCTTGAAAAACCAATTGAAATAAGTTTTTCAACTATTGCAGCGAGTGGGACTAAAGGGGAAAAGACAGAAAAAAGCCCAAAAACATCAGATAATATAAATGATTATATGGTAGTCTCCTTAGGACTAATAATATTTTTAGCATATAAAGGCGTAAAAATTTATAAGGAAAAGATTAACTAGGTATTTTGTTGTAATTATTAGGTTAATAGTGGCAGGTTTAGCCCTGCCATTACTATTTTTACTCGGAATCAGATATAAACTTATTGATTAATACTTTGGTGAATAATATGAAAAAAAATCTAAAGAATAATTTCATAATAAAAGCAGCATTAATTCTTGCTCCACTGGTAATGATCTTTTTAACTCTTTTTTTAGGAAGGTATAGGATAGGAATTATAGATGTATTTAGGGTTTTATTTTCTGGAGGTAGAGAAGTAAAAGGTTTACCAATAGAAATATCAACTATTATTTATCAACTAAGACTACCTCGGGCTATTGCTGGGGCATTTATAGGAGCATCCTTAGCAGTTAGTGGTGCAGCTTTTCAGGGGGTTTTTCGCAATCCTCTAGTAAATTCGGGTATATTAGGAGTAAGTAGTGGTGCAGCCTTTGGGGCATCATTATCCATAATTTTCTTTGGTGGGGGACTATCAAATTATTTCTTTTCTTTTGCATTTGGGATAGTAGCGGTATTACTTAGTTATTTAGCAGGTAGAATTTATGGTTCTACACCAGTAATAACCCTTGTATTAGGGGGAGTTGTGGTTTCAAGTTTTTTCAGTGCTTTTACTTCATTATTTAAATATATTGCCGATCCTTATTCAGAATTGCCGGCATTAACTTTTTGGACCATGGGAAGCTTAGCCTCTATTGGCTATAAGCAATTTATAGCATTTATACCAATGTTTATAGGAATGGGAATGATATATATATCTAGATGGAAAATTAATGTTTTATCCATGGGGCAGAAAGAGGCAACAGCTCTAGGTTTAGATACAAAAATTTATCAGGTGTTTATAATAGGCGGAGCCACTTTAGCTACCACTTCAGCTGTATGCATAAGTGGAACTATTGGATGGATAGGACTGATAATTCCCCATATAGGTCGTATGCTAGTTGGAAATGATAATTCAAAGCTAATCCCTATAAGTATGTCCTTGGGTGCCTGTTTTTTAATAGCAATGGATACCGCATCTAGGATAATAAGCAGTTCAGAAATTCCAATAGGCATACTTACATCAATAGTTGGAACACCATTTTTTGTATATCTGTTAAAGAGGACTAAAGGAGGAGGTTGGAAGTAATGGAAGAGATTTTAAAGGTGTCTAATCTAAGCTTCTCCTATCCATCAAAAAATATATTTAGTGAAGTATCTTTTTCACTTAGAAAAGGTGAGATTATCTGTTTAATGGGGCCTAACGGTTGTGGAAAAACTACACTTTTAGATAATATTATGGCCATCCTCCACTATGACAAAGGTGAAATAACCTTAATGGGAAAACCTATATACAATTATAAAAGACGGGAAATAGCCCAAAATATTGCCTATGTTCCTCAAATTCATAATGTTGTATTTCCCTATACAGTAGAGCAGGTAGTAATGATGGGCAGAACAGCCCATTTAGGCTATTTTGGTGAACCAGGTCCAAAGGATATAGAATATTGTAATAAAGCTATAGAAAAAGTAGGTATAAGTCATTTGGCTAAAAAACCTTATAGTCAATTATCAGGTGGGGAAGTTAAACTTGTTCTTTTAGCACGGGCATTAAGTCAGAATTCCCCTTTAATAGTAATGGATGAACCAACAACAAACCTAGATTTTAAAAACATATTATTATTTTTAGAAACTATTGTTGATCTATCAAAAAAAGAAAATATTTCTATATTAATGGCAACCCATTCTCCTGAACATGCGTTTTTCTTTCAATCAAAAGGGATAGTAGTTAAGGCAGCATTAATGAGTAATGGAATTATAAAGGATTTTGGAGAGCCAGAAAAAGTAATCTCTGAAGAAAACATTAAAACAGTCTATGGAGTAAATGCAAAAATCAATACCGAATATACTGAAAATAACCATAAAATAAGGTCAATAACCTTATTAGGTACCATTTAACTACATAATTAAGGGGTGTATATATGAAGAAAAGAATTTCTATAATTTTCCTATGTATTTTAATACTTTCTATTATTTCAACTGGATGTAGTCAACCTATGTCGACAGAAGAAGTTGATAGGGAGGATAGTCCTTATACTATTACAGATTGTATAGGAAGAGAAGTTGAATTAAAAGGAATTCCTAAAAGAATTGCAACATTAGATCCTTTTGCAGGTCAAACTGTTATTATGTTAGGCCATGGAGATAATATGCCTGCAACGGTAGGTGGAGTAAAAAGGGACCTTTTGCTGCAAGCTATATCTCCCACCCTGGCGGAGGCAAAAGTGGTAAAAGAAAGTGGAGCTATAAATGCAGAAGCTGTTTTAGCTATGGGAATAGATATTTTATTTATTAAGGGGGATATGTATGAAAATACAAGTGAAAAAGAAAAAATAGAAATGACAGGTATTCCCTATGTGGTAATAAATTATGAAACTATGGAGGAACAATTTAAAGCATTCTCTGTTATTGGAGATGCCCTAAAAGAATCTTCAAAGGCAGAAATGATGATAAACTATTATAAGGATGCTATTAAAAGGGTGGAAGAAAGAGTAAAAGATATACCCCTTGAAGAGCGTCCTAAATTATATCATTCTGTTAATGAAGCCCTTAGAACTGATATAGAGGGAAGCTTAGGAGCAGAGTGGATAGGGGTGACAGGTGTAGAAAATGTTTCTTTAGAAGGGGATTTACTTTTAAAAAAAAGAAAGACATTTACAACTCTTGAACAGATTTTTGTATGGGATCCAGATATAATTATATGCAATGAAAGTGGAGTGGATAAATTTATTTTACAGGATGAGAAATGGGCTGGGTTAAGGGCTGTACGGGAAGGAAATGTATATCAAATACCAATAGGAGTGTCTAGATGGGGTCATCCAAGTAGTACAGAAACACCCTTGGCAATTTTGTGGTTAGCGAATCTTTTGTATCCCCAATATTTTAGTGATATAGATATAAAAAATGAAATAAAAGAATATTATAAAACATTTTATGATTTTGAAGTATCTGATGAGATAATAGAAAATATTCTATCTGGAGTTGGAATACGTGCACCAAAATAGAAAGGGGGAATTATATTGGATGTTCTTATATGTATTG
This sequence comes from Eubacteriaceae bacterium, assembly GCA_012838085.1. GTDB lineage: Bacteria > Bacillota > Clostridia > Eubacteriales > Garciellaceae > DUPX01. Next base: position 1,187 of record DUPX01000077.1, on the reverse strand, counting down.
ATGATACAGATAACTTAGATAGTATTGGAACAGGTAAGCTTTTAGAAAATCTTTGTGGGAATATGAAGGAAAAAGGTTGGATAAAAGAAAGCTTTATTTCTCGACATCAGCTTTTAATTCATGAATCTATTGATTATACATCCCACAATAGTTCTATGTGTTGTGAGATAGATGTGGCTCATCAAAAATTCGATAAGGTTTTAGAATACTCAAAGGATTATTTGATAGAAAACTCAGCAAAGGGCTCAGATCCAGGATTGTGTCTAATAAAGCTTGAAGATCTTAGTGATATAGGAAAAAATGAAGTTATTTCATTTGGTAAAAAGGCAAAAAAGGTGTAATAAATAAATTAGAAGCATATAGTATTGCAAAAAAATATTCGGGAAGTATATTTTTATCTGAACATGGCGGCACTGGAGAGGGAGTAATTGGTGCATTAGCTGGTTGTGGATTAAGACTATATGGTAGTGATGGCAGAGTAAAGGGAAATTGTAAATTAAATGAACCAGGAGAAACAATTTCTATAGAGAAATTTTGTGAAAAACTTTCTATTCCATTTGTAATAAATGAAGAATTTAAGATAATAAAAAATGGAAGTATTAAAGTTACAGAAGATAAAATTAAGAAGATATTGTGGGAACATCAAACAACTGTCGTATTAGAAGCCGATGATGAAGAAATAGCACAATGGAAGGTTATAAGTAAAAACAATTTAAATACAAAAAAAATAGGAAGGTAATTATGTGGCAAATAATAAATAATAAAAAAGTATATAATGGTGGTCATTATGATTATAAAAGAGTAGAAAAAATTGCCTTGGCTTGCAGTAATTTTACAGAAGATTATGAGGAGGAGCAAATCGCCGAGGAACCAATTAGCTGTTATAATTGCCGTTATCGTCGGTGGACAGCAGATAGTTTTACATGTATGAAAAAGTAATATTTATTTGTATTATATTAGGTATTAAAATAAAATCTAAATGAATTATAATAGCATGATTTTTTGTCCACACCTTGGGAATTCTAAACTTTTATAGAATTCCCTGAACTTTTTATGCCTAAAGTTACTCTTATTGTAGAAGGAGGGTATTCATTGGAGGATATATTTTTAATAAAAAACACCAAATCTGGAGATAAAGATGCATTAGTTACCCTAATAATGAATAAAAAAAATGAATACTATGGTTT
>DUPX01000076.1 GCA_012838085.1 Eubacteriaceae bacterium | reverse complement strand
AGCATCAGCGTATCCACAATCAGATAGTCGGAAGTGTTTCGCCCTAACAGCATAAAGCTGATGAACGCTCCTATAATCATTGTCATCCCGATATACAAAATTCTGGAACGCTTTGCTTTCATAGGCAGGTTGCGCATAATGGCGAGTGCCACGATATAAGGCACGGCCCAATACCAGCTCACCAGTCCCGTCAGGTGGTCAAAAGCGGGGTTGATGACATGATACATCAGTCCGGAATTAATTGTAATGATAAAGACAAAAAGACACAGTAATATTAGCGGGTTTTTAATGCCGCCATGGGTCTTGTTTTTAAATGTTTTTTTCTGTCCATTCTCCTGGTCTACCGGCAGGATCCAAATGAAGACCATACCGATCACAAGGCAAAGCACAGAGAGACCAAGCCCGATAAAGGTTGACATGTTCATGGCCACCAGGTTGACTGCAATCATAAGCAAATTGGAATAAATCAGAACGTCGGCACAGGATTTAATGCGCTCGTTCTTTGGAGTAAAGGTCCTGAGAAAAAATCCCCATGCTGCCACTGCGCAGCCAGTAAAATATCCGCTGACAATCAGTCCGCCCATCCATAGAGTAGGGAGAGGAAAAAAGAAGGGGACAGTGGCAACAAAGCATAAGCCCATGCCACTGAGCATCATGCTTTTGGCGGCGGCCTGTGATTTGACAAACAGGCTGGAGGTAAAAAGCCCTACAAAATGTGCGATAATTGCAGCTAGTATGTAAAGGTCGGAGTTTGTTCCACGCAGATCCAGCAGGCTGTACAGCACCTGGCCTTCAAACTGAAATGACAGAATATAGGCAAAGAGAAATGAAAATCCAGTAACAGAAAGCCTGCGGGAATTTAAAGTCTTAAATCTGTTCATTTCATAACCTCCTGCTCATCGGAGACTCGGCCTTTTTTAAGCCATTTGTATATATTAGTGATTTTGAAACGCCAGAGTTTTCCCTCCTTGGATATAGGCACAGAAGCCACCTCATTTTATTAAATTCGAACAAATATCTTAATTGATTGTTATGAAATAATTATAGCATAATAATGTCAAAATGATAGTAATACTTGTTGTTTTAAGTAATATGCCTAGTGTTTATTTATTATATAATTCAAAGAAAAGTTAAAAAAATGGCACATTTATTGTTGAAAACTATGTTGCACAATGGAGAATTAACCATGGCAAAAATCATTTTACGGTCATGTTATAAGAAATGAGAAAGAATATCGAATATTACATATAGACATGGATGCCACCATAAGAGGTATTTGAAAAAGGAACACCTAATGATCTAAATTTTTTTTAAAATGATTTTATATAATTAAATATGGGTATAAAATAAATGTATTTTACTTTGATTGGAGAAAATATATTATAATATTGCTATTTATAAGAAAAGAATTGATACAGCTTTTTGCTTATTGGAAGGATAAAGAAATGAAAACTACAGATTTGACTAGAGGAAAAGAAACAAGGGTTTTAACACAATTGGCATTGCCAATAATGGGAAGTTCCCTATTACAATTTACATATAATTTAGTGGATATGCTATTAGTAGGAAGATTAGGAAGCGATGCTGTTGCCAGTATAGGTTCCTCCAGTTTTTTTATAGGCTTAGGTTATTCTATAAATTCATTGGTGGTGATGGGAACAGCTATAAAGGTGGCCCATAGCCTAGGGGAGAAAGAATATATAAAGGTAAAGAAGTATATAAATGCTGGGAATGGCATAACTTTAATAACAGCTATTATATATGGTTTAATTCTAGTATTTGGTGGAAAGTTGCTTATAGATTTTTTAAAATTAGAAAACCCAATTGTAGAAAAGGATGCATATTATTATCTGGCTATAAATGGACCGATTTTTCTATTTAATTTTTTTAATCTTCTCTATGCCAGGGTTCTTAGTAGCCATGGTAATAATAGGTTAGCCTTTAAGATAAACTCTGTTGGTTTGGTGTCAAATATTATTTTAGACCCACTTTTTATTTACACCTTTAAATTAGGGGTGGCAGGGGCAGCATATGCCACCTTGATTGCCCAGATAACTATGTTTATACTATTTAGGATATATACAGGAAATATATTAAAGTATGATAGAAAATTGGGGATAGAGAAGGAAAAGATAAAGGAAATTATAAAACTAGGAATACCCACCTCTTTTCAAAGGATTTTATTTACTATTATAAATATATTTTTGGCCCGTATTATAGCAATCTATGGTACAGAGGCTATTGCTGCCCAAAAGATTGGTTTTCAGGTAGAATCTATATCTTTTATGGTAATAGGGGGCTTAAATGGGGCAATTGCAGCCTTTACCGGACAAAATTTTGGGGCAAAGAAATATGATAGGGTGGTTAGTGGTTATAATTCCGCCTTGAAGATAGGTATGTCCTACTCTGGAATAATGACCTTGATATTTTTAGCCTTTAATGTTCATTTGATAAGGCTCTTTGTCCAGGACCCATTGACTATCACCATGGCATCCTCTTATTTAATAGTCTTGGCATTTTCCCAGGTCTTTAGCACTATGGAAGTAATCACAAATGGCCTATTTACAGGGATAGGAAAACCTCACATACCCTCTATTATTAGTGTGGTTTTTACCTCTTTAAGATTGCCCTTTGCCTTGTTTTTAACTATACCTTTTGGGGTAAATGGTATTTGGATGAGTATTTCACTATCTAGTATGCTTAAAGGGATAGTGGCCTATTTAGTATATAAAATAAGAATTAGAAAGGAATTTGCATAAATGCTGAACAAAGTTAAAAATCTTATAAAAAAAGAAATGTTAATTCATAGCTGTGGTATAGAAAGGGAGATGTTAAGGGTGGATGGTAAGGGAAGGCTATCCCAAAAAGATCATCCCCCTGTCTTTGGCAATAAATTGAAGAATCCATATATCACCACAGATTTTGCAGAAAGTCAAATAGAACTGGTAACCCCTGCCTTTAAAAAAGCAGAGGAGGCATATAATTTTGCAAATATTCTTTATGATATTGTAGCTATGGAAGATGAAGAAGAATTATTATGGCCCCAATCAATGCCTAATATTATAAAGGAAGAGGAAATAAGAATTGCTGAATATGATAAAAGTGAAGATGGGATAGAGGCTAGGGAATATAGGGAAGAACTCATGGAAAGATATGGGGGAAAGAAACAGCTAATATCTGGTATTCATTATAATTGTTCCTTTGAGGATAAATTTATAGAAGGTTTATATAATTTAGAAGAAGATAAAACCAGCTTTAAGGATTTTAAAAATAAGATATATTTAAAGATGATTAGGAATTATTTAAGATACAGATGGTTAGTAATATACCTCTTAGGGGCTACCCCTATTATCCATGAAAGTTATAAAGATGAGTGCAAAATAGAACTAAAGGAGATTGGAGAGGGGATATATACCAATGGGAAGGCTATTTCCTTTAGGAATGGTCATTGTGGCTATAGAAATAAGATTGACATCTTCCCAGATTATACTTCAATAGAAAACTATCTAAAGAGTGTTAGAAAATTTATAGATGGGGGCTATATTAGAGACCATAAGGAAATCTATAATCCAGTCCGACTTAAGCCCATAGATAAGGCAAATTTTGAGAAGTCTTTATTAAAAGACGGTATTAAATATCTAGAATATAGGGGCATAGATATAAATCCCTTTGAGAAGGGTGGAATTAGCTTAATAGATTTGTATTTTCTCCAAATATTTAATATATATTTATTGATTAAGGATGAAAGTGATTATGAAAATTGGCAAATTGAAGCCCTAAAAAACCATGATAAAATATCAGATTTTGGACTAGAGGAAGTAATTCTTTTAAAGGATGGGAAGGAAATTCCCAAAACCCAGTGGGCATTAGAGATTTTAGAGGAAATAAATCAGTTAAATATCGAGTTATCTCTGGGTATGAAGGATGTCTTAGATAAGATGAAGGATAGGATTGTAGATTATAAAAATACCTATGCCTATAAGATTGTCCAATTAATAAAAAAAGAGGGCTATAATAATAGCCATTTAAAAATTGCAAAAAAATACAAGGAAGAAAGTTATAATAATAGATATAAGCTAGAGGGCTATGAAGATTTAGAATTATCTACTCAAATTCTAATAAAGGAAGCCATAAAAAGAGGTATAGAATTTAATATTATAGATAGAGGGGATAATTTTATTACCTTAGAGGGAGATGGGAAATTAGAATATGTAAAACAGGCCACTAAAACCTCTAAAGATAACTATATTTCAGTACTTATGATGGAAAATAAGACTGTTACAAAAAGGGTATTGGAAAAGCATAATATAAGGGTGCCTAAGGGAATAGAAGTAAATTCTTTAGAAGAATTGAAGGTCAATCTAGAAGATATTATAAATAAGCCTATAGTCATTAAACCAAAGTCTACCAATTTTGGTTTAGGAATTAATATCTTTAAAGATGGTGCCCAAGGAAAAGATATAATAAATGCTTGGGAAATGGCAGCTAAACATGACAATACAGTTTTGATAGAGGAATTTATAAAGGGTAAGGAGTATAGATTTTTAGTTATAGATAATAAAATAAGTGGTATCCTTCATAGGGTTCCAGCCAATGTTATTGGAAATGGAATAAATACAATTAGGGAATTGGTAGAGCTGAAAAATCAGGATCCCTTAAGAGGTCGTAATTATGTTACTCCACTGGAGAAGATAAACCTAGATGAAAATGCAAGATTGTTTTTAAAATTACAGGATAAGGACTTTGAATATGTGCCTGAAAAAGATGAAGTGGTCTACTTACGGGAAAATTCCAATATAAGTACCGGGGGAGACAGTATAGATTATACGGATTATATACCAAAAAGATTTAAAAATATTGCTATCCAAGCTGCAAAAGCAGTAGGGGCTATATTCTGTGGGGTGGATATGATGATAGAAGACTATAAAGATGAAAATTCTGACTATGGTATAATAGAACTAAATTTTAACCCTGCAATTCACATCCATAGCTATCCCTATAAGGGGAAGGAAAGAAATATCGGTAAAGATATACTGGAGGCATTAGGATTTAATTAGGCATACAAATTTATTGGAAAAATATCTTCACCGCCTCCTCCGGTAATTTCGCCTTTTTTCTGATAGATAAACCTGATAATGTAAAGGATCTTAAGCAATTACATTGCTTAAGTAAGCTATCTGTAACAAATCATAGATTTTATCAGCTAGCTTATAGTCGTCGGCTTATGAAATATTTCTCTTATATTGTAGTAGGAAATGGAGCCCTCGTCGTTCGGAGAATATTGCAATATTGGGTTTCTATGCCTCACCGTATTAATTATTTTAAAGGGGGAATAAAAAGTGAATGAAACTATCAGAAAGCAATTAGATCACAGAACTATCCGTGAATTTACAGAAGATCCAATTCCAAAAGAGATTGTGGACCAATTATTCCAGGTGGCTAGGCGAACAGCCAGCTCTACTGGAATGCAGGCTAGTTCTATAATAAGGGTGAATGACCCAGAAAAGAAAAAGGCAATTGCAAAGGTGTGTAGACAGGAATATGTAGCTAGAGCCCCCGAATTATGGATTTTTATAGTAGATCTATATAGAAATAGTAGAATTGCTAAAGAAAAGAATTGTTTTGCAGAAAGTATCCGGGATATGGATAGATTTTTTTCCGGTTTTACTGATGCCTGTATTATGACCCAAAATGTTGTTAATGCTGCAGAATCAATGGATTTGGGGACAAATTACTTAGGGAGTATCCTTAATGACCCTATGGAGATTTGTAAAATCCTTAACCTTCCAAAGCTGACATTTCCAGTAGTAGGTCTTGGAATCGGCTATCCAAACCAAAAACCCCAGATAAAGCCAAAGATGGATATGAAATTTAGAGTATTTGAGGATGAATACAAACCACTAAAGAATTATTTAGAGGCATTCAAGGATTACGACCAGGAAATGCACACCTACTACGATTTAAGAGATGCTAATAGACGGGTAGATTGCTTTACTGATCAAGTGGTAAAGGGCCTTGTCAATGTGATACCTAAGAGACAGGAAATACTAAATTTTGTTATTGAACAGGGATTTGATCTAGGACTATATAAAGAGGAAGAATAGAGCTAAATAAAAACCTGCCCAAATGATATGATACTTCCAAAGTAGACACTCTAATTAATTAAAAATTAGATTATCTACTTGGAGGTATTTTTTATCTTTTTACCATTTCTTTAAATACTTCAGTATCAAATTCAGTTTTATCCATTAATTCTCCCAAGACAAAAAATCTTTTTCCATTTTTTGAGGTATAATAGCAGGTCATTAGAGATACTATAGGCACACCTCTTTTATTTGATTGTTCTTGGTTTATTAAATCTGTAGAATTATCCGGTACAATCTTTTTGTCATAAACTCTATAGATATAGATATCCTTTTTATCAGTTATAAAAATCTCACTACCTATGTCCACATCTAATAAGGGACCAAACAAAGTCTTATTTTTCCTATAATGACCAGCTAGGGGATAATTGCCTTTTCCCATTTCCTGTTCTTTCACCATGGTTGTTGCTCCTACCTTTAGATTACTACTAGTAGTTCCCTTCAATATTGGAAGGTTAATCCCCATATCAGGTATGATTATCTGTCCTATTATAAGTTTTTCGTAAGGTGCATCTAATTCTTGAAATATAGAATATATATCTAGGTCTTCCACATCTGTATAAGCAAAATCCCCCTCTAATGCATTATTAGCTGCCAGATCTTCT
>DUPX01000075.1 GCA_012838085.1 Eubacteriaceae bacterium | reverse complement strand
TACTTTCCTTTTTATAACCTTTTTATAATTTTATAATTATCTGTAATTATTGCACCCTAAATAAGCATTCTGTTTTAAAATTGCTTACTAGGAAAATTTAATTAAATTTTGGATTGCCTTCCGCCCATTGGTGACAAATGTCCCCGTAAAAGGCATTGCTCCCGTCCTTGGATATCTATACCCTTTACCATCTTTTTGGGGTGACTTAGATGCACTTAGAACCTCATATATTTCTTCAGTATATACCCCAGGCAGAACTATTTTGGATATGCTGGTAATTGCATTAACTAGGTTTTTACTTGCCCTCAAGGTCAAGATCTTGCCTAAGTTTTCAGCTCCCTGGCGGCTCCAGCTGGCTTTTACATTCTTCATTCTTTGGGCAATTATATCGCAAATATGATGTTCCATTGTACCTAATGTCCTATAAAACAGACCCTCTGGCGGGTTAGGAAGGGAAAGTCCTCTTTCTTTATATGGAATTAATCCTTCTTTATTATTTAGAAGATATCTATATAGATCGGTTAACCTATCTTTCTCCTTTAAGTCTTTTGTTTGTTCAAAAACTTCTTTATTTATATATTTAAGCATTTCATCAACCTTTTTATCGCTTAGTAGTGACATGACCTTTTTCCTTTGTGTTTTATTTCTAATCTTTCTTACTATCTCACGATTTAGATGAAATGGATCTAACTGATAGTGTACCGTTTCGTCTATTAAACCGCCCTTTATCCAGGTTGCTCCATCCCCGTTTAATATTCGTATTTCTACTTCATCGATATTAAATATACTGGAAAAGACACCTTCTTTTCGCTTTTGGAATCCCTTGCTGTCATCAAAGCCTGCGACAGCTACCTTATTCCTTAACCTATACCTATCCTTACTTTCTAGCTCCCAACCGTCGTAGGCAACAGCTACCTTAAGTTCAGCCCTTCTTCCCCTTTTTGGCCTATCTTTACCCTGCATATTAATCCATACTCCATCTGCTTCTTCAAAAAGTATTTTAGTTTCTTTTTCTCCTTGTGCATGCCCTTGGGCTAGGCATTCTACATGCTTATCTTCTATTTCTTTGACTTTTTCTCCAACTGATTGGACAAGGTTCCAAACTCCTCCATGGCTAATACTCTGTCCTGTAGTATCTGTTATGTTTTTTGCTGAATTTCTAAATGAACTAATACTTGCATGCTCTATTATTTTAAATGCTAGATTAGTTGATATATTCCCAAATGTTTCAAGACCAATAGTTTTATCTAATAAATATGTATGTGTCTTTTCCCCTTTTTTATTAGTTCTTTCATAAAGAATTCTTTCAAACTCAACTTCCCCCATCAAGGTTTTGATTGTTGTTTTTCTTTTGCCTTTGTGTCTGTATTGTTTTTTATCTCTTGTTTCTGCTATCTTTTTATCTAGTGATCTTAATATTTCTACCATTACATTTTGGGCATATTGGCATCCTATTTTAAATATTTCCTTCTCTAAATCATTGAAATTAATCTCTGTTTCTGATAATATTTGTTTTAACATACAAACCTCCTGTTGGTTTTTTGTGATAATTAAATTTTACAGGAAAACTTGTATGTTGGGAAGGGAGAATTTCTCTCTTCCCTTATCTTTTTGGTTTCTGCCTACTAAAATTATACTCTAACATTTAGAAAGTATGTGTCAAGATTTCGTTGGCACGTTTTTTTCCATAAAGTTCATCCATTAATCTT
>DUPX01000074.1 GCA_012838085.1 Eubacteriaceae bacterium | reverse complement strand
GGGCAAATTATATTTTATATACTCTTTTAGTCTTTTATCTTCAAAACTTGCTTATAAGTGTTGATATGGTGATATCGGAGCAAAGGTAATCTATTAGAATATTTATATTATTATCACCTCTTCCTCTTCTATTGAAAAAGGTTCGCCAAAGACTTCTACTGTCCCCCTTCCTTGTATCTTATATACCCTTACACTATCGGTTTTATCAGGTATCTTTTGAATTTCCTTTAATAACTTTTTATATTTTTCTGGCTTAATAATGGATTCAAAGGCGGATCTCTGTACTCTAAATCCATAGCTTTTAAGAAGTTTTGACATTTTATTTCTACGTTTGTTATCTGAAATATCATAAATAATAAGGACAAAATATTTTCTCTCATTAGCAATTTTCCCATAGTCAAAGTCAGTAAGGAGTTTTTCATCAAAGCTTACATCAAAGAATTCTTGCTTATAGATATTTCTCCCCTCCTATCATTTTTATCTAATTATTACTGGTTGATATAGATTAGGATCTTTTTCCTCTATTGCTTTGCATAGTTGCAATACCTGCATATCTATAGCTCTGCGAAAAGATACTGGATAATCTATATAGTTTAAATATCTCATTGAAGTATCAAGTCTTTTTTCTATCTTTAGGATGTATTTCTTCAATCCTTCCTTTGTAAAATATACTCCCCTTGTAGCCTTATCCCGATAAAAGTTTTCAATACTTATCTCCCTGCCATTGATAAGTGCCATGGCAATGGAATCAACAATTATTGGTCTCCATTCCTCTATTAAATCACTGGAAAGGGTGGGATGTTTTTCCCGATCTTGATGTAAAAATGCAAAATATGGGTTTAATCCTCTACTCTCAATAGCCCCATATATGTCATTCAACAATATGGTATATCCAAAGCTTAATAAGGAATTGAATGGATCCTTTGGAGGTCTTCGATTTCTTCCGTTAAATTTAAATTCAGAAACATTTATCAAGTTATTTAATCCTTTAAAATATGCCCTAGCTGCATTTCCTTCGTAACCAGAAATCTCCGGTAAATCTTTCCCGTAGGATATCTTATCCTTTAGTCTTTTTATGGTGTTTATCTCTTCATTTACATGGATTTTTGAATTTCTTTGGTATCTTCTTAATAGAACTATTTGATTGTTTAATTTAGCTTGTAAGATTATCTTAGATAATGTTAGTACAAAGGCTTTATCCTCTGTCAATCTTACCTGTAATCTTTGTCTTTTAGTGTTTACATGTTTTGTAGAAGAGAGTTTGCCAAAATAGGCACCTTTTGAAGAATAATATTGAATTGATATTCCTCTTTTTAAACATTCACTTATACACGAGGTGGTGATTTGGCCATTACCTATTATTGTTATACCTTCAACACTTTCTATTGGTAGTGTTCTTAATAAATCATCACTTTGTATTACTGTAATGCGGCCATCTTTCATGGATATTGTTGCTTTATGGTCTGTTATATAGAGTTGAATTTTTATCAGCTCCTTTTAATATAATTAAAAGACCTTTACTAAAGACTATCATGATTATATGGAAATCTGGGGAGACCATAGGTCTCCCTTATAAATATTCACTAGTTTAACCTTGTAATATCTAGAGGGACTGAATTATTTTTTCATTTATCTTTTTATATAAATATAGGTTTATTTCTTTTACCTTGCTACCAAAAGTTTTTAATATTAGTTCTCTTAAATATTTTAAGATTTTATCTGTATTTATATTATCTATTCTGGACAATTCATGGGCTAAAACATTTCGCCTTTCCATGTATTTTTGAATTTCTTTAAATTTTAAGATTTCTTCCTTAGACATTTTTTTGTCTTCCATAAGGCATATATATTGTTCTAGATTATAGGTAATTATCTTTTCCCTGTATCCCTTTTTTATTTCAACATATATATATTGGGGCTTATATCCATAACCAGTATTTTCTAAATAATATTTATCCAATACCTTTTCTGCCTCTCTGTGATTAATATAACCTAGATAATGTCTTGCTATATATTCTGCCAGCGGTTTTAGAAGTAGTATAAAGTAGGATAGTTCCCCGATCTTTGCCTTATTGGATAAAATGCAATAATAGTCACAGGCTCTGCTAGCATCTATAGCCCTATTATCTTTAATATTTTTTATATAATTAAATTCTTTATGACTTTTTAGATTTTTGTATTTTTCATTATCATTTTGCCGTAACATTGCATATCTAACTAGCTCTATTACTCCAGCATCAAAAAGTTCTTTGTTTTCCTCTAGTTTTTCTAGGGCAGCTCTATACTCAAAGTGACTTACCAGTGATATTATATCTCTCTTTAATGATGTTCTTTTAAAGGATAAAATATTGGCTTCTATACATCTATTTGACGCCATATATTTATCGTTTTCTTTCAGATCATCTAGGTTTTCTCCTATCTCTCCACCATGGGGTACATTTTCATTGGAGCCTTTAATAGGAGTTAATACCTGTATTGGTTTTAGCTTTAGATGGGAAGATACCACTTCTAAACATAGGGCTGATTTGATTTGGGGAGTACCGCTACTAATATTTAATAATATTTGACTATCTGGATTATTTTTTTGTATATCCAGAAGTATCTCATCAAAGGTTTTACTAAAAATATCAAAATCATGGGGATTTTGTATATCGGTTATTATCTCTTCTATATTTACATTGAAGGGTTTTAAGGCTTGTTTTATTATTTCTCTTTTTCTAGCCATTTCCCTAGTATAGTATAAATAGACTTTTTGGGGGCTATAATGTCTTACAATGTGGAGCATTGGGCCATCGTAATATTCTCTAATAGGGTCAGTGGTTCCTATTGGACTAAATAATACATATTTATTCAACTCTAATACCTCCCATTCCTAAAGTAGTCTTTATACCTATCCCTGAAAAGTTTCCATAGTTGCATACCATATTTGCCAATCTTATCAGGCTTTCTGAGCCCCAGAAATATAAATCTACATATCCAATAAAACCTTGTATCCTAACTCCTTTAAACATATAGGGAACCGTTCTAAGATTGTATCGGGAAATCTTGCAATTATTCCAATAGATATCTTCAAGGACAAAATCCTGGGCCCAATTATTCCATTTGTTTGTTAGACTTTGCATTATTAAATCCCTTGTAGGATATAGTACATAATCACCATCCTGCTTAAAGGTGGTAGGTGTTAAAAAGTTAATTCTTACCACCTTTTTATAAGATGATTTTATCAGGAATCTATCGGCCATTTCTTGTTCTGTCTCTTGGATAATATCTCTATCACCTAATTCTACAGTGGTATTGTATTTATGTAGAAAGTATTTATCTTTAAAGGGAAAATCCTGTTCTGTGTTTATTACCCATTCTTCAGGGACTATATATTGATTAAAAATTGGGTTTTCATGTATATAATCTCCTATATCCTCCTGAAGCTTTTCCAAAAGGCTACTATACATAGCATATCCCCAAGAATATGAAAATCTACCTTGATAGTTTATTTTAAATCTATACTGTTTCATCTAATCAATCCTTATCCTTGAAATTCCCATTTCCATGGTCTTTCCATTTATTTTTGTGCATTTCTTTGCCCGAGGGGAAAGACCAATCTCTATATCTCTATAATGCTTATGCCATTTAAAGGCCTTATTTAAAAATTGGGATACTTCTTTTGTGGTTTTTGCCCCATATAGTGATTGATTTACAGTCTTGGTGAGAAATCCAGTGCCTCCTCCCAGATAGATGATATTGTCCTCATATTTTTCTTTCCCAAAGGAATTAAATTTACTAAGATAATTTTCTCGATACTGTCTGCTAAAGAATTTTATTGCCTCAATTATTTCTTCTATGGAAAATTCATCTTTTTCTATGGTAAGGTCAAAATATACCTTTGTCCCTGGACAGATAGACTCTCTACAGAGGTTTAATTTGTTGTTGGATTCACCATCTTTAAATATATCTATCTTTTTTGAAAGAATTAAACTATCCTTTGGGATAGGCTTACTATCACTAATTCTTAGATTTTTAAATTTGCTGTCCTGGGGATTGCCAAAGGCAGCTATTTCTATATCTCGGCCATTATTCCTCCACTTATCAATGGACTGACTTTTAAATCTGGCATATTTAGAGGGCTCATTATTTATCCTATAGGCTAAAAGAGCAGTTCTAATGGCGCCTTTTATTGAACTTCCAGGGATATAGGGATATCCATAAGGATCCTTTAAAAATTCATCTATACTATCACTTTTTCTTATAGTTTTATCTCCTATGGATATAAAGTATTTTAGGGCAGAACTAATGTTGAAATGTTGATTTCTACCTAAATAATCAGTAAGGCTAAGGCTGTTCGTTAAGAAGTTTTCATAGCTAATACCTAAGATGGAATGGAGCTTTATGGGATCATAAATATAAGCATAATCCTTTTCTAACTTAAAGTCTTTTTTTGTTATCTTTTTACCGCTTCCTATATATACTGGTGTAAGGGTTTCTAGGGTTATTGTATAATTTTTCATAGATTCACCCCCATAAACATTGGAATACCATAACGGTATACTGGATGTTCATCATTGCCAACATCATATATATCCCCTTTAAATTCATTGATAAAGACGGAGCCAGCTTTAAATGTATAGAAATCTCTTTTTTTGTATCTGCTCTGATGGATAAATCCACTACGTTTTTGAAGTAGATAGTGGGCTCCATCTAAAGCCTTTTCTAGCTCTATATCCTTTGCCATTGCTGTATTAAGGAGGATTTTTTTCTCTCCCTCTGGAAAATCAAAACAATCCTTTATCTCAAAGGTAAATCTACCAAGACCGCTAGACCGTTTCCCACCTATTCCGCTATATTGTAATCTTTCAAAGATTTCAAATACATAGTCATCCTGATGTTCTACTATAATATATAGACCAGCATTTTTATAAAATGTAAAGGTGCCTACCTGAAAAGGATCTTGTCCCACTCTTACCTGGGTTCTTACATCTGACTCCCCTAGTACAAAACTTTCTAATTCATCTTCCGGATATAGAGTGCCTTTCAAGAAAGCATCTAATAAATCCTCT
>DUPX01000073.1 GCA_012838085.1 Eubacteriaceae bacterium | reverse complement strand
TTTAAAAAGAAATATAATAAAGGTAATAAAAATTTTTGAGAGAAAAAAGGCCTTAAATGCAGAGAATGCAGTATTAAGTGAAGAACTGGGGATAAAAAATCAAGGTTTTTTGGAGAAGGCAATAAAAGGCCGCAAGAATGAAATGCTTGCTTTAAGATTTCTAAGTGATACTGGGGCAATAAAATCTACTTACGCAGGTAGGGTTTATTTATCTAAGAATAAATTAGCTACATTGAGAAAAGAAGGTAACTTTATCACTCGCTTTATAATTCCAAATCTTGAAAATAGTTAAGGTGATATCTGCCCTTATTTGAGGCTAATAGAGCTATATATAAAATATAAGACGTCATAATTAATTAATATTATATACTATATTGTTCTATTGATAACAATCCTTCCTTGAATTATAATAATGGCAGGATCTAAAACAATGTTAATTATAAATTGGGGATACATATGAAAGCATTATATTATGATGGGTGTTTAAAATATACTGAAGAATATCCTGTACCCACTATTGGTGCTGGTGAAAGTTTAATTAAGATTATAATTTCTGCCATTTGTAATACTGATAAGGAGATATTAAAGGGTTATCGACCAGATTTTAAGGGAATCCTAGGTCATGAGTTTGTGGGTCAGGTGGTAGAATCGAAGGAAGATTGCCTTATTGGTAAAAGGGTAGTAGGGGAAATAAATGAAAATTGCGGTACATGTCTTTATTGTAGAACCTGCCGACCTACCCATTGTGAAAACCGAAAGGTGGTAGGCATCTCTGGAAAGGACGGTAGCTTTGCAGAGTATTTAGTAATGAGAAATTCACTACTTCATCAAGTTCCCGATGAAATTTCTCCTGAAATAGCCATATTTACTGAACCCTTAGCTGCTGCCTTGGAAATAATGGATCAAGTACATATAAAACCTTCTATTAATGTTGCAATTATTGGAGATGGGCGTTTAGCCTTTATGATTGCCCAAGTAATCCATCTTATAGGGGCAGACCTTACAATTATAGGTAGGCATGAAGATAAGCTGGACCTTTTTAAATCCTTTGGCAAGGTTACTAAAGAAACTAGTGATGCTTTTGAAGTGGTTATAGATGCTTCCGGGTCCCCGTCAGGTTTATTAACAGCCCAAAGAATTGTTCGAAAAAGGGGAACAATAATTATTAAATCTACCTATGCTGAGAAAGTTAAAATAGATATGAGTGATTTTGTGGTAAATGAGGTGACCATTAAGGGTAGCAGATGTGGACCCTTTAAGCCTGCCTTAGAGCTTTTGAAAAAGGGCTTAATAGAATTTCCACCTATAGACCTATATCAATTAAAGGACTATGAAAAAGCTTTTAGTTCCAAGGCCTTTAAGGCTGGTTTTATATTTTAACCTAATATATATTGGAGTATATCAATATATAAAGATCTTAAGCAAGACAAATAATATATAAAAACAAGGGGGAAAACAATGAAAGGCAAAAAAAGAGTTATTTCAGTATTACTTATTATGACTCTAGTAATTGGGATATTACTAAGTGGCTGTGGTGGTGAAAAGGCACCAGATGAGTCAAAAGAAGGAGAAGGTTTAAATGTGGCAATAGTTACCAGTCCATCTGGTGTAGATGATGGATCCTTTAATGAGGACAACTATAATGGTATTTTAGCATTTGTAAAAAACAATCCTGATACAAATGTTAAGACTGTTAAGGAACCTACTGGTGACCCAGCAGCAGGGGTAGAGGCTGTGGCAGATATTGTGGCAGATTATGATGTAATAATTACTCCTGGTTTCCAATTTGCAGGTATTTCTCAAATAGCAGTGGAAAACCCAGATAAGATGTTTATCCTAATTGATGACTTTCCTGCAGAGGTGGATGGGGTACAAGAATTTGACAATATATATGCAATGACTTTTGCTGAAGAAGAGAGTGGATTTTTAGCAGGTATGGCAGCAGCCTTAGAGACAAAGACTAATAAAGTAGCTGTTGTCAATGGTATAGCTTTCCCGTCAAATGTAAACTACCAATGGGGTTTTGAATCTGGCGTAAACTATGTAAACCAAAAGTATAATAAAGATGTAAAATATATTGAATTAGCTTCCTATGCAGGAACAGATGTTACCAATGCAAATGTCGGTGGAAACTATGCAGGGGACTTTGCTGATGAAGCTACCGGTAAAGTAATTGGAAATGCTCTAATTGCAGAAGGCTGTGACATAATTTTTGTAGCTGCAGGGGGTACAGGCAATGGGGTTTTTACAGCAGCTAAAGAAGCCTCTAGAGATGTTAAGGTAATAGGTTGTGATGTTGACCAATTTGATGATGGGGCAAATGGTGATGAAAATATTGTTCTTACCTCTGCTTTAAAGGTAATGAGCATTAATGTTGAAAGGGCATTAAATGCTATTAAAGATGGCACCTTTCAAGGGGCTAATGTGTTACTAAGGGCTGATACTGATTCTACAGGTTATGTAAGTACACCTGGCCGTCATCAATTATCTGATGATACTATTGCAAAATTGGATGAAGCCTTTGAATTATTAAAGGCAGGGGAAATAGTTCCTGCTGCAAACTTTAATGGTTATACGTCCGATGATTTTCCAGGACTAAAATAATTTTATTGGATAGTATGTTTTAAGAATTGAAAATTTATCGCTTTCTATAGTTTTACTATAGGAAGTGATAAATTTTTTTAAAAGTTTAAGGAGAAATAACAATGTCTGAGTATATTGTAGAAATGAAAAATATTACAAAGAGATTTCCTGGAGTAGTGGCTAATGATGATATTACCATTCAAATAAAAAAAGGCGAGATTTATTCTATTTTAGGAGAAAACGGGGCAGGGAAGTCTACCCTGATGAGTATGCTTTTTGGGATGTATGAACCAGACCAGGGAGAAATCTGGATTCGAGGGGAAAAGGTAAATATAAAATCGCCGAACCAGGCTACAAAACTAAATATAGGAATGGTTCACCAACACTTTAAGTTGGTGAGAAATTATACTGTTACAGAGAATATTATTTTAGGTATAGAACCTATAAAAAGATACGGGGGGCTATTTCCCTATGTAAACCTTAACCAGGCAGCCAAGGATATTGCTAAGTTATCTAAAAGATATGGTCTGGAGGTAGATCCAAATAAAAAGATTGAGGATATAAATGTTTCCCTTCAACAGCGGGTAGAAATAATAAAAATGCTCTATAGAGAAGCTGAAATACTTATTTTTGATGAGCCTACAGCAGTTCTAACTCCCCAAGAAGTAGAATTTTTATTAAAGATTATTGAAGAACTAAGAAATGGTGGAAAAACTATTATTCTTATTACCCATAAGTTGGAGGAAGTCAAAAAGGTAGCTGATAGATGTGCCATTTTAAATAAGGGTAGATTAGTATCAGTATTAGATGTAAAGGATACTTCCACTAAGACAATGGCAAATTTAATGGTAGGACGGGAGGTCTCCTTTGAAGTAGCGAAAAAACCCAGCACATTTGGTGAAGTAGTTTTAAAGGTGGAAAATCTATGGATAAGAAATCAAGATAATTTTGATATAGTAAAAGGTGTTTCCTTTAATATTCGTAAGGGGGAAATATTTGCAATAGCAGGGGTTTCAGGCAATGGCCAGATAGAGATTGCAGATGCTATTGCCGGTCTTAGAAAGATATCCCAAGGCAATATTTATTTAAATGGAAAGAACATTAAAGATCTTACCATTCGGGATAGGATAGAGATGGGAATATCCTATATTCCAGAGGATCGCCAAGATGTGGGATTAATATTAGACTTTTCCTTGGCAGAAAATCTATCCCTTAAGGATTATTATAAAAAACCCTTTAATGAAAATGGGTTTTTAAATAGGAAGGTTATTAATGACTATGGAGCACAGCTAATAGAAAAATATGATATTCGAAGTGGACAGGGGATAAAAACCCAGGTTCGTTCAATGAGTGGGGGGAATCAACAAAAGGCTATTATTGGAAGGGAAATAGAATTAGAATCTTCCCTTATGATATTTGTACAGCCTACCCGGGGTTTAGATATTGGTGCCATAGAAAATATCCAAAAAATGATTTTGGAAGAAAGGGATAAGGGGAAGGCCATTCTCTTAATTTCTTTAGAATTAGATGAGATTATGAGTATATCAGATACTATAGGTGTTATTTATAATGGTGAGATATTAAAAATTCAAGCTACCCAATCACTATCTATTAATGAGGTAGGGGAATTTATGATGGGGGTTAAATATGATGATTAGGGCTAAGATGAATAAAGCTTTCTTAAAGATATTTGGCAAAGAGGAGTGGTATTTGGTTACTATACCGGTATTTTTAATATTATTAAGTTTTATAGTGGCCGCTATCATTATTATATTTTTAGGGAAAAATCCTTTTCTAGCCTTTTACAACTTACTCCAGGGCTCTGGTCTTGCGCCAAAACCAGCTTATGGAGGTCATAAAAGTATGTTAACGGATTTTTTATCCTTATTAAATTATATGACCCCTATGATTTTTGCTTCCCTATCTGTAGCCATAGCATTAAAAGGAGGGCTATTTAATATAGGAGTTTCCGGTCAAATGTTATTTGGAGGGTTTTTTGCCACCATATTAGTGGGATACAGTGGTCTTGACTGGGCTATTGCAAAACCTCTAGTATTGATTGTTGGAATAATCGGCGGGGCTATCATAGGAGGTTTAATTGGCCTATTAAAACATAAATTTAATATCAATGAAGTGGTTTCTTCCATAATGTTTAATTATATAATTCAATATGTTTTTAGTTTTTTTATCCATGGATATTACATTGATCCGGTGTCTAGGCAGTCTAAATATATAAGTGATGCATCTAGATTAACCCTAGTTAATGTGCAAATGTTTAATTTAAAGATGGACTTATCAATAGGGTTTATTATAGCTATTATATTGGCAATTGCTGTAAAGGTATTTTTGGACAAGTCCCGCTTAGGTTTTGAGATAAAGGCTGTAGGAGCTAATCATAAGGGGGCTAATTACGCCGGTATAAATGTAGGTAGAACTAGGGTGTTGACTATGCTGATTTCCGGAGCCTTTGCCGGTTTGGCAGGGGTAACCTATTATTTAGGATATTTTGCATCTATTCAACCAAGGGTGTTGCCCAGTATGGGTTTTGATGCAATAGCAGTTGCCCTTTTAGGGAATTTACATTCCTATGGAATTATTGCCGCCTCCTTTATTATATCTATCATTGATAAGGGGAGCACCTATATGAGTTCAAAGGCAGGGGTACGGCAAGAGATAGCTTCAGTTATTACTGCCTTAATATTACTTTTTAGTGCCTGTAGTGTGTATGTTCAACATAAAATTCAAAGTAAAAAGGATAATTTAGAATATAAGGCCAGAAAGGAGATAAAATAATGGAAACTATTATTATTGATGGTCTATCCTTTGGCTTACCCCTTTTTATTATGGCAATAGGGGGAATATACAGTGAGAGAAGTGGGATTATTAATCTTGCTATCGAAGGTCTGCAAGGTTTTGGGGCATTTTTTGGTTCTCTGTCCATAATTTTAGTAGGCCATTTTTTTGATATTCCCCTTCAAAAATTATTTTATCTAGCCTTATTACTATCCATGTTTGGAGGAATGTTGTTTTCCACCCTCCATGGATTATTATGTATAAAGTTTAAGGCAAATCAGGTTATTAGTGGGGTAGTAATAAATATCCTTTCTATGGCACTAACAATATTTTTAACTACTCAAATAAATAGCATTGTCTTTGGAGCAATGTCAGATAAGTTTCGCATAGGTACCTCCAATAGATTTACCATAGAGTTTTTAGCAAAGATTCCAATAGTAGGGGCAGCTTTTAAAAATATCTATCCCTTTCAAGTGGTGATTTTAATTATTGCAGTTTTTGCTGCCTATGTCTTGAATAAAACTAGGTTTGGTTTACGGCTAAGGGCCTGTGGAGATAATCCCCATTCAGTAGATGCAGCTGGTGTGGAAGTATCAAGAATCCAGTATTTAGCAGTAATGATTTCTGGGGCATTATCAGGTCTGGGGGGAATATCCTTTGCCTATTCCATATCTACTAACTTTTCCCCTGCCATATATATGGGTTATGGCTACTTGGCAATTGCCGCATTGATCTTTGGCAATTGGAAGGTACTACCTACTTTTGGAGCTTGTTTATTATTTGGATTTGCAAGATCAGGAGGATATTATATTGCCCAACTATTAAAAATGCCTAGTACCTTTTCAGATTTAATAATGATACTACCTTATGTACTAACATTATTATTGCTAATATTCTTTTCTAAGGCCAATCACCCGCCAAGGGCATTAGGAGAAATATACGATAAGGGAAAGAGGTAACTTAGCTAAAGGGTAAGACACATTAATACAAGGAAGTGGTTATATGTTATTATTAGAAGAAAGAAAAGAGATAGTAGAGTACGGAAAGAAGTTAATCACCTCTGGCTTAACTAAGGGGACAGGGGGTAATTTAAGTATTTATAATAGACAGAAAGAACTCTTTGTCATTTCCCCCTCTGGTATAGATTATTTTGAGATAGAACCAAAAGATGTGGTAGTAATAGATTTGGATGGAAATATAGTAGAAGGGGAGAAAAAGCCCTCATCAGAGTTGGAACTTCACAGGATATTTTATAAAAATAGGAAGGACATAAATGGAATAATCCATACCCACACAGTCTTTGCCACCACCTTATCTTGCCTTAATATCACCTTACCTGCCCTTCATTATTTAGTTGCTTTTGCCGGACTAGATGTTAGATGTGCGAAATATGCTACCTTCGGCACTAAAGACCTGGCAGAAAATGCCTTTGAGGCCATGAAAGATAGATATGCTGTACTATTGGCCAACCATGGATTATTAGCAGGAGGAAAGGATTTAGCAAGGGCCTTTAATATAACTGAAGAAATAGAATATTGTGCAGAGCTTTACTATAGAAGTAGATCCATTGGGGACCCAGTGATATTGCCAGAAGATGAGATGAAACTTATGTTAGAAAAATTCAAAACTTATGGACAGGTGAGAAATAATGAAGAAAATTAAAACCATAGAATTTAAAAATGACATACTTTATCTTATAGATCAAAGGAGGCTTCCTACTAGTTATGAGATATTTAAATGCAGGGATTATAGGGAAGTGGATTATGCAATTAATGATATGGTAGTTAGGGGAGCACCGGCTATAGGTGCCACTGCTGCCTATGGGGTAGTACTTGCTGCAAAGGAATTTCTAAAGGAAGATAGGAAAGATTTTTTCAAGAAAATGGACAAGGCCTTAGATGAGCTAAATGTCTCCAGGCCAACAGCAGTAAACCTAATGTGGGCAATAGGCCGTATGAGGAATATAATAGAAGAAAATAAAGAGTTAACTATAGAAGAAATTTATCAGAAGATTAGGGAAGAGGCGGATTTAATCTATAAAGAGGATCTAGAGACTAATAAGGCAATGGCTAAGCATGGCAACCAGATTATAAAAGAGGGGGCCACTATTTTAACCCATTGCAATACAGGAGCCTTAGCTACAGTAGGATATGGTACTGCCTTAGGGGTGGTTAGGGAAGCCCATTATACAGGGAAAAAAATCTTTGTCTATGCAGATGAGACCCGACCTAGGCTACAGGGGAGTAGGCTAACTGCTTGGGAGCTAGTTCAAGAAAAAATCCCTTCAAAACTTATAGCAGATAATGTGGCAGCTACCTTAATTCGAGATGGAAAGATAGATGTAATATTAGTAGGGGCAGATAGAATAGCTTCTAATGGAGATACAGCCAATAAAATAGGTACCTTTATGCTGTCAGTAATAGCTAAGGAATATAATGTGCCTTTTTATATTGTTGCACCTACCACTACAATAGATTTTGGAATGAAGTCAGGAAAAGAGATAGAAATAGAAGAAAGAAATTCAACAGAGGTAACCCATATAGAGGGAATTGTGATCGCTCCTGAAGGAATAGAGGTTTATAATCCAGCCTTTGATGTAACCCCCTGGGAGAATATTACAGGGATAATTACCGAAAAGGGAATTATTAAAGCACCCTACAAAGAGAATATTATGAAGTGGAGATAGGGATATGGGGTAAAGGAGGCGCCAATAATGAAAGCAATTATAGGTGGTACTGGAGTCTATAGTACAGGATATAATAAAAGAGAAGAAAAAGTGTCTACAAAATATGGGGAAGTAGAATTAGATATAGTAAATATAGAGGGAGAAGAAGTAGTATTCTTAGCCCGCCATGGGAGAGGTCATTCAGTGCCACCCCACTTGATAAATTATAGGGCTAATATAATGGCACTAAAAGATATTGGTGTCCACTATATTTATGCCACAGCTGCAGTGGGTTCCTGTAATGAAAAATATGCCCCTGGAGATATTGTAATAGTAAAGGATTTCTTAGATTTTACCAAGATAAGGCCACTAACTTTCTTTGAAGGAGGGAAGGAGCCAGTAAAACATGTGGATATGGGGGATCCCTATTGTAAAAACTTAAGGGATAGATTTTCTATTATGGCTAAGAGTAAAGGATTGGATATTAAAGGTAATGCTGTTTATGTATGTGTAGAAGGCCCTAGGTTTGAATCTGCCAGTGAAATAAAGATGTATAGAAGTCTAGGTGGGGATGTGGTGGGAATGACCAGCATTCCAGAGGTGGTATTGGCAAAGGAATTAGGGATGTGCTATTCTACCATAGCCATTATTACTAATTGGTGTACTGGCATTAGGGGAGAAATTCAACTCCATGATATCCAAGGGGCAATGGACAGAAATCGAGAACAGATAACCGATGTTTTCTTAAGGATTTTTAAAGAAGGATTGGACCAAAACAATTGTAATTGTGATCGTTCGATAATAGAGCTTTAATACTATCTATTGAATACTCCCTAATATTAGTATATAATTTTAAAAACAATATTGAGAAGGGGTGCAATATGAATATTTCTATCAATAGAACTAAAAATCCAAAAGTAAAACCTGATGAAAGCAAATTGGTATTTGGCCAGAACTTCACAGATCATATGTTTATTATGAACTATGAAGAGGGAAAGGGTTGGTTTGATCCTAGGGTAGTACCTTACGGGCCATTAGAATTAGATCCTTCAGCTATGGTGCTTCACTATGGGCAAGAAACCTTTGAAGGGCTTAAGGCCTATAGAACTAAAGATGGTACTATTCAATTATTTAGGGTGGAGGAAAATGCTAAAAGATTGAATATATCCGATGAACAAGTTTGTATTCCTTACATTGAAGAAGAAATGATTATAGAGGCTATAAAGACTGTAGTAGATGTGGACAGGGATTGGGTTCCCAGGGCAAAGGGTACCTCTCTTTATATAAGGCCCTTTGTAATAGCTACTGAACCATCCCTTGGAGTTAAGCCTTCCTCCAAATATATGTTTATTATCATTCTTTCCCCTGTAGGTTCCTATTATAAAGAGGGTATTCAACCCACCAAGATATATGTGGAAGACAAATATGTTCGTGCAGTGGTAGGAGGATTGGGAACAGCAAAAACAGGAGGAAATTATGCAGCCAGTTTAAGGGCCCAATTAGAAGCTGCCCAAAAAGGTTATTCTCAAGTCCTATGGCTAGACGGAAAGGAAAGGAAATATGTGGAGGAGGTTGGTACCAGCAATGCCATGTTTGTTGTGGATGGAAAGGTATATACTGCTCCACTAGCTGGTAGTATTTTGGCCGGAATTACCAGAGATTCAGCCATTACTCTATTTAAAGAAATGGGAGTAGAGGTAGTAGAAGAAAAATTTACTATAGAGCAGGTATTCCAGTGGCACCAAGAGGGTAGGTTAACGGAAGCCTTTGCCACCGGTACTGCAGCAGTAATATCTCCCATTGGTCAACTAGGCTGGAAGGGTAATGATATTATTATTAACAATTTTGAAATAGGAGAATATTCACAAAAGATATATGACCTTATTACTGGAATACAGGATGGGACTATAGAAGATAAACATAATTGGATAACAAAGCTATAAGAAGAGCTAGGGGAGAGGTAGACATACTAATCCCCTTTTTTTATCCTCAGTTTAATAAGATGGTCTATAGTGAAAAAGGTATGGAAATATAAGAGATAAAGATAGGAGGATTTAATGGAATTAAGGGGCAAATATGGTATGGCAAAAGTTTTTACAGAGAATTTAGAGCCGGGAGCAAAGGATCAAATCATTGAGCTTTTAGATCAGGACTTTATAGAGGGAGCCCAGGTGCGCATTATGCCAGATGTTCACCAGGGTATGGGTTGTGTTATAGGCTTTACAGCAGATATGGGAGATAAGGTAATTCCAAATATTGTAGGGGTGGATATAGGCTGTGGAATGTTAGTGGTGGAATTAGGTGCCATTGAAATAGACTACTCCACTCTAGATAAGATTATCCATAACAAGATACCTTCTGGCTTTAGGATTCATGAAGAAAGAAAATATAAATATCCTAGATTACAGGACTTATATTGCTTTAGAGATTTAAAGGATACTAAGAGATTTGAAAAGAGTATAGGTACCCTGGGAGGGGGCAATCACTTTATTGAGATAGGGGAGGATTCTAAGAAAAATAAATTTCTAATAATTCATTCCGGCAGTAGAAATCTTGGGAAACAGGTAGCAGACCACTATCAAAAGATGGCAATAGATTTAGCCAAAGGGAATCAGGACTATTATGAGAAAAAGCAGAAGATAATTTCCCATTATAAAGAAACAGGAAGAAAGAAAGAAATTAAAAAGGCCCTTAAGGAATTAGAAAGGGAGTATAAGAATTTAAAGCCAAATTATCCAAAGGACCTATGTTTTCTAACAGGAAAATATAGAGAAATGTATCTTCAGGATATGAAGATATGTCAAGACTATGCCAGCACTAATAGAGTGGTGATGGGGGAGATAATTATAAATAGTCTTTTTAATAAGGTAATAGAAGAATATCCCTATTTTGAAACCATTCATAACTATATAAACTTTAAGGATAATATTATTAGAAAGGGTGCTATATCTGCTTATGAAGGGGAGAAGGTACTTATACCCATTAATATGAGAGATGGCTCTATTCTGGCTATAGGAAAAGGAAATCCTGATTGGAATTATTCTGCACCCCATGGAGCAGGGAGGGTAATGAGTCGGAATCAAGCTAGGGAAAGATTAAATTTAAAGGAATTTAAAAAGGCTATGGAGGGAATTTATACCACCTCCATAAATAAAAGTACCTTAGATGAAGCCCCCTTTGCCTATAAATCTATGGAGGAAATATTAGATAGTCTTGGTGAAACAGTAGAAATTATAGATATTTTAAAACCTCTTTATAATTTTAAAGGGTAAAATATTTATCATTTTACAAATAATTCTATCTATTTTCTTTAGCTTACTTTATAATATAAAATAGGCAAACCTCTAAGGTAAAAACTAAATATTGGAAGGGGTTTTTATTTGAACTTACTAACAAAAACATTTAAAGATATACTATTTTCAGTATTACCTATAACAATATTAGTTATTATACTTAGCTTTTCATTAGTTCCCATTGAGATAGAAATGCTAGCTCGTTTTATTATCGGTGCTATGTTAGTAACAATTGGGCTGTCAATTTTTTTAATGGGGGTTCATATTGGTATAACCCCTATAGGCAACCTAATGGGTGAAAGCATCGCTAAAACAAACAAGTATAGCTTTGTTTTACTGCTAGGTTTTATATTAGGGTTTTTTATAAATGTGGCAGAAC
Organism: Eubacteriaceae bacterium; assembly: GCA_012838085.1. Lineage (GTDB taxonomy): Bacteria > Bacillota > Clostridia > Eubacteriales > Garciellaceae > DUPX01. The sequence continues at coordinate 23,279 of DUPX01000073.1, read as the reverse complement.
CAGATATACAAATATTAGCCAAACAAATAAATGTGGCTACTGGTGGGATTATATCAGGACCACTAGTCTTAATTGTTGTATCAGTAGGAGTAGGAATACTTGTAGCATATGGATTAATCAGAATATTATTAGGAATCCCCCTAAATAGATCCTATGCCACTATTTATACCCTAATCTTAGTATTGGGAATAATGGTATCTGAAGAGTTTTTAGCATTTTCTGTGGATGCTTCAGGTGCTACCACAGGTGCCATAACTACCCCATTTATTCTAGCATTAGGTTTAGGTGTATCCCAATTAAAGGGCGGAAAAAGTTCCGAAGAAGATAGCTTTGGTCTTGTGGGTTTTGCTTCTGGAGGTCCCATTATTGCACTAATGCTTTTAAATATTATAAAGGGCAAAGTAAAGCTAGAAGGTCACATGGAAGCATTTAAAAACCATACGGGAATTATAGGCCCTTATCTGGATTTATTACCTAAAATACTTTTGGAATCAATAATAACCTTGGCCCCCTTATTAATATTATTTATAATATTTAACTATTTTTCATTTAAATTAAAAAAAGGCAGTAGAAATAAAATACTAAAGGGTATGCTATATACATATATAGGATTATCTATATTTATGCTAGGTGTAAATGCTGGCTTTATGGAAGTAGGTAGGGAAATGGGACAGGGTATTGCAGCCTTAGAGGCAAAATGGGTATTGCCTGCCATTGGATTTCTATTGGGTATGGTGATTGTTATTGCTGAACCGGCTGTCTATGTTTTGACGGAACAGGTTGAAGAGGTAACATCAGGACATATAAAGCGAAAGGTAATATTATTAACTTTATCTGTTGGTATTGCTTTTGCTATGGCCTTTTCTATGTTAAGGATTATGATACCTAATTTAAAACTTTGGCACTTTTTACTACCGGGCTTTGCCTTAGGTGCATTATTTAGTTTTTTTGTCCCTTCTATTTTCGTAGGAATTGCATATGATTCTGGAGGGGTTGCATCTGGACCTATGACTGCTACTTTTGTATTAGCATTTGCTCAGGGGGCTACCAATGCTATTCCCACTGCAAATCTTCTTATAGATGGATTTGGAATAATTGCTATGGTAGCTATGACACCACTGGTGGCTGTTCAAACATTAGGGCTAATATATAGATGGAAAACTAGAGGGAGGTAAATTTACTGATGGATCTTCTAGATAATTTTTATTTACTTTTTGTGATTGTAGATTGTGGGAAGGCTACTAAGGTAATACAATTAGCAAAAAAGCTTGGTGCAACAGGGGGAACAATTCTTTTAGGAAAGGGAACAGTCAGAAGTCATGTCCTTTCCCTCCTAGGCCTTAATGAGAGCAGAAAAGAAATAGTATTAATGGGTGTTAAAGGTGATCTAGATCAACATATCCATAAGGAACTGGAAAAACAATTTCATCTAAACAAACCTAATCATGGTATTCTTTTTTCCATTCCCTTGAAACAAATATTAGAAATAAATTCTGGCAAGCATAATTTAAAAAAGAGTAAGGAAGGTGACTTTGTGGTAAAATATGAAGCTATTCTTACAATTGTAAATAAAGGAATGTCAGAGGAAGTAATCCAAGCAGCCAATAAGGCCGGGTCAACAGGGGGTACTATAATACATGGTAGGGGTTCAGGAACAGAAGAAACGGCAAAACTTTTTAATATAGATATAGAACCAGAAAAGGATATAGTTCTCATATTATCCAGGGTGGAAAATACAGAAGCAATAGTAAGCTCAATAGAAAGCAGCATAGATGCAAATAAAAGGGGAAAGGGAATTATATTTGTTATGGATGTGAGCAGGACCACAGGTTTATATAAAGGTGATTAGGATATTGGTTATTTTTATTTAGTAGAAAAGTCCTCTTTTATTATAGGGGCTGTAGAGAAATCCCCTGCTCATTTAATAAGTTGTTTTGGTTGAGGACAACCGTCCAAGGAAATCTAGTCTTTCAATAAATAGATAGCTACCTTAGCTTGAAAAATTTCGCTGACTCCTTAGTAATTTATGGTGGAAAGCTCTGAGGGAGCTATTTTTAGTATTTTGTTATGATTTCTTTGTATATTTGAAGGCCATGTAATAATATATTTTCATCAAAATCAAAAGAACTACTATGAAGGGGATAAATATATCCCTTTTCTTTATTTCTACTACCTAAAAATATAAATACACCAGGTATATTTTTTTGATAGTAGGAAAAGTCCTCCGATATCATTAGAGGGAGAACTCTTTGTAATTGGCTTTTTGGTAAAAGGTCCATTATTCCTTTAGTCCATTTTTCATGGTTTATAACTGGAGGGTAGTAAACCCTTTCTATATATTCTCCTTTAATTCCCTGGGAATATTCCATAGATTTTAAAATATCTATAACTCTATCCTTTATCTCCTTATATAATTTTTCACTAAAGGTCCTTATGGTACATTCTAACACTACTTTTTCTGCTAATACATTTCTTGCATCCCCACCATATATGCGACCTATAGAGAATACCACCTTTTCATTAGGGTCAACCGTTCGTGATATTAATGATTGAATAAGATTTATAAAATAAGCTGCGGCCACAATGGTATCATTACCTTTATGAGGCAGTGCCCCATGGGCGCTTTTACCCCTAAGTATTATGTCTACTTCGCTGGTTTGAGCCATGACAGGTCCTGGGCTAAGTCCCACCTTACCCTGTTCTATTTCTGGCAATATATGAATTCCAAATATAGCATCTACCTTTGGATTTTTTAGCAAACCTTCCTCTATCATAGGGAGGGCTCCTCCCCCATCTTCTTCATTAGGCTGAAACACCAAAACAATATTGTCTTTTATATTTTTTCGGTTTTTTGCCAACCAATGACATAATCCTAAAAGCATGGCCATATGGCCATCATGACCACATCCATGCATACATCCTTTATGAATGGATGAAAAGCTATGTCCTGTGTTTTCATTGAGTAAAATTCCATCCATATCCGTCCTAAAGGCCAAGGTTTTAGCACCCTCAACACCTGGGACCACCACCTTTATTCCTGTTTTTGCTAGTATCTCAATATTCTTAAATTCACATTCTTCCAACACCTTTAGAATATAGTCCTTGGTCTTATAAACATTAAATCCCAACTCGGGAATTTTATGCAATGCCCTTCTATGCTTTATTACCTTTTCTCTAAGAGAGATTATATCCTTATCTATAAACATTAATTATTCCTACCCTTCTAAATATAAGCTTATCACCAGATAACACAATTCCCAATAGATGGTTTAATAATAACCTTTTTTAATAATAATATCAAGATATAAAAAAACTATTGCATAATTATTCATAATAATGTATAATTATAAACTATATAAAGGGGTGAATTTATAATGATCAAAGTTAGTGTTATTGGTGCTACAGGGTATGCAGGGATTGAGTTGGTTCGGCTGTTATCCTCCCATCCAAATGTTAAACTTATTAATTTAATTTCTCATAGTCATGGGGGGAAGAAATTGCAGGATATTTATCCCCAATTTTCCCTTCATAAGAAGATTATTCTTGGCAGTTTAGATATAGAGAAGATTACTGATGAAAGCCATCTGGTATTTACCAGCCTTCCCCATGGAGCATCCTCAAAGATTATTCCGAAGCTTTATAAAAAGGGATTAAGGATTATAGATCTTAGTGGAGATTATCGTTATCTATCGGAAAAGGTTTATGAAGAGTGGTATGGCTATGCCCATCCTAATCCTGAACTCTTAAAAAACTCTATTTATGGATTGCCAGAACTTTATAAAAAGGATATAAGAGATAGTACTTTAGTGGGCAATCCTGGCTGTTATCCCACCAGTGCCATTTTAGGTCTTTCTCCCTTGTTAAAGGGCCAATTGATAGATAATAAATCTATTATAGTGGATTCTAAGTCTGGTGGAACAGGTGCAGGTCGTTCGAATTCGGTAGAGCTTAGTTTTTGTGAAGTAAATGAAAACATAAAAGCTTATAAAGTGGCCAATCATCGCCACACTTCAGAAATTGAACAGGAGTTAGGACTACTGGCAGGCCAGGATATAACTATTTCCTTTACCCCCCACCTACTACCTATAAAAAGGGGTATACTTAGCACTATATATGCTTCCCTTAAGAAGACTAATAGTTTCTCAGATATATATGAAGTATATAAGGAGTTTTACAAAAATCAACCATTTATTAGTATCTATCCTGAAGGAAAACTACCGGAATTAAAGTATGTAAATGGCTCCAATGGTTGTCATATAGGATTTACCATAGATAAAAGAAATAATAGGATTATTATTTTGACGGCTATAGATAATTTAATAAAGGGGGCGGGGGGGCAAGCAATACAAAATATGAATATAATGTTTGATTTAGAAGAAACCACAGGATTAAATAAAATAGGATGGTATTTATAAAATAAAGAAGGTGTTTAAATGAATACATTGATCTACAAAGCTAATATATTGATTGAGGCTTTACCCTATATTCAAAAACTCAATGGAAAGACTGTTGTAATAAAATATGGTGGTAATGCCATGATTGATTCGGAAATTACCAAGACAATAATGGAGGATATTACCCTATTAAAATATGTGGGGGTGAATCCTGTAGTAGTCCATGGAGGTGGACCCCAGATTAGCCGGATGCTAAATGCTATGGATATAAAATCAAAGTTTTATAAAGGTTTAAGGGTCACTAATAAAGATGCAGTCAATGTGGTAGAAATGGTATTGGCAGGTTCTATTAATAAAGAAATAGTATCCCAATTAAATGCCCTTGGGGGAAAGGCTATAGGCATCTGTGGTAAGGACGGTAATCTTATAGAAGTGGAAAAAGCAGCCCCTGTAGAAGGGGTGGATTTAGGCTTTGTTGGAGAAGTAAGTAAAATAAATAGTAGAATTATAGAAGTACTGGCAGATGATGAATATATTCCTGTTATTGCACCTATAGGTACTGACAAAAAGGGTCAAAGCTACAATATAAATGCTGATATTGTGGCCAGTGAAATAGCTATTGCCTTAAAGGCAGAAAAACTTATATACCTAACGGATATAGATGGAATCTTCTTGGATCCGACAAACAACGAAAGCTTAATATCTGTTATATCTGTTCCGGAAATTCACAAACTAATTAAGAAAGGTATCATAGATGGGGGCATGATACCAAAAGTTTTAGGCTGTATAAAAGGTGTGGAAGAAGGGGTTAATAAAACCCATATACTAAATGGAACCATTCCCCATCCCATACTTTTGGAAATATTTACTGATAAGGGGATTGGAACTATGGTGGAAAAGGGGGATCATAATAGTGAAAATTAAGGATATTGATAAAGAAAATCTTAGTTTTGAAGAAATCCAGGCTTTAGACCAGGAGTATTATTTAAATTGTTTTGGCACACGTCTACCAGCGGTCTTTGAATATGGTGAAGGATCAACCCTCTATGATAGAGAAGGGAAAGCCTATTTAGACTTTTTAGCTGGTATTGCAGTAAATATTTTAGGCTATGGCCACCCTGCTATTTTAAATGCTATAGAGACCCAGTCAAAAAAGTTGCTCCACTGCTCTAATTTCTTTTATATAAAATCCCAGAGTTTTTTAGCAAAGGCTTTAGTGGAGAATAGTTGTGGCGACAAGGCATTTTTTTGCAATAGTGGGGCAGAAGCAAATGAAGGTGCTATAAAGCTAGCAAGAAAGTATTTTTATGCAAAAGGCAAGCACAAATATGAAATTATAACTACCTTAAACTCCTTCCATGGCAGAACGATGGCAACTCTATCAGCCACTGGTCAAGAAAAATATCAAAAACCCTTTGAGCCTATGCCTACTGGATTTGTCCATGTTCCCTATAATGATATAAATGCAATAAAAAAAGCTATAAATTATAGCACCTGTGCTGTTATGGTAGAACCTATCCAGGGGGAAGGTGGAATTGTTGAGGCCAACTTAGACTATATGAAGGAATTAAAAGAACTATGCGACAAAAAGGACATTTTACTTATTTTTGATGAGGTGCAAACCGGCATTGGCAGAACAGGAAAACTTTTTGGTTATCAACACTATGATATTGAACCAGATATATTTACTTTGGCTAAGGGGTTGGGAGGAGGTATTCCAATAGGGGCAGTAGTGGCAAAGGATGAAATTGCCTCCGCTATAGAACCGGGAGATCATGGTACCACCTTTGGCGGAAACCCTCTGGCCACAAGTGTAGGTCTAGCAGTTTTATCCACCATTATAGAAGATGAATTTTTAGAAAAAGTGGAAGAAAAAGCTGCATTTTTCAAAGGACGACTTCTAGATTTAAAGAACAGTTATTCCTTTATAAAGGATATTCGTGGAAAAGGATTGATGCTAGGCTTGGAGTTAAACTCTAGTATAGAGGGAAAGGATGTAGTTTTAGATATGTTAAATAGAGGTTTTATTATAAATTGTACAGGAGATAATACCTTAAGATTTGTACCCCCTCTTATTATTGAAAAACAAGAAATAGAAAGGTTTATTAATGGACTGGACCAATCCTTTAGTAGTTTTGGCTATAAGGGAAAATTTAATGACCTTGGAAAGGAGAAATAATAAATGGATTTATATAATTATATCCCTAGGGAGGACTTTACTCAACGTCATCTTTTAAGTATGCAGGATTATAGTGCCAACGAAATATATCAGGTGTTGAGTTTAGCCTTAAAGTTGAAGAAGGAAAATAAGAAGAAGATTTTTCACAATAATATTTTAAAGGGAAAAACATTGGGGATGATTTTTTCAAAATCTTCTACTAGAACACGGGTATCCTTTGAAGTGGGAATCCATCAACTAGGGGGTTATGGATTATTCCTAAATTCCTCAGATATACAATTAGGAAGGGGAGAATCTATAGAAGATACTGCCAAGGTATTATCTAGATATTTAGACGGCTGTATGATTAGAACCTATTCCCAGAAGGATGTAGAAGATTTGGCAAGGTTTGGTTCTATGCCTATTATAAATGGTCTCACAGATTTATTACACCCTTGTCAAGCCTTTGCAGATCTTATGACAATATATGAAGCAAAGGGTGTATTAAGGGGATTAAAACTTGCCTATATTGGAGATGGCAATAATGTATTTAATTCTCTGTTGATAGCCTGTACAAAGGTGGGTATAAATATATCCTTTGGGGGACCTAAAGAGTACCAACCCCAAAAAGATATTTTACAAAAAGGGTATTTAAATAGTGAATATTCCGGATCTAAGATTCTAATAACCCAAGATCCTCAAGAAGCTATTGAAGATGCAGATATAGTATATACAGATGTCTGGACCAGTATGGGCCAAGAGGAGGAAGCCCTTAGAAGATATGAAGTATTCTTTCCCTTTCAGGTAAATAAAGAATTATTTTCCCAGGCAAAGGCAGACAGCATTTTTCTACATTGTTTGCCTGCCCATTGTGGTGAAGAAGTGACAAAGGAAGTTATAGAGGGAAAGAATTCTATGGTATTTGAAGAAGCGGAAAATCGACTTCATGTGCAAAAAGCTATTATGGCTTTACTTATGGGGGATTAGTGAGAAATAAAATATAATTAAGGAGAATAGATATGGGACCAATAATTAAAAGGGCAACCTATGATGATATTCCGATGATACACGATATAATTATGGAATCTTTTGAAAAGTATGCTAAAGATCTAGGTCTTCCTGATAAAGTGGAAGCCCTTAAGGAAACCTATGAATCTATTAAAGAGGATATTGAGAAAAAAATAATATTGGTAGCTTGGCTAGGGGAAACCCCTGTTGGGACTATACGCTGTGAAGTTGTAGAGCCAGGTGATACATGGTATATAAGTAGATTTGGGGTAAAAATTAGCAACCATAATAATGGGGTGGGAAAGGCATTGTTGCTTACAGTAGAGAAAGAGGCTATAAAAAAGAAAATTAAAAAGCTCACCCTCCATACCGCAACAAAAATGAGCAATCTTGTTAGACTTTATTATGGCATGGGTTTTTATATTCAATCCGTTACTACTGATAAAGGCTATATTCGAGGATATTTTTGTAAAGAATTAAACAATTTAGGGGAGGAAAAAAAAATGGAAAAGATTAATACTATAATTTTAGGGGCTGCAGGTCGGGACTTTCATAATTTTAACACATATTTTAGGGATAATGAAAGATATAATGTGGTGGCCTTTACTGCAACTCAAATACCAGATATAGATGGGAGAATTTATCCTAGTGACCTGGCAGGGAAACTATACCCTGAAGGCATCCCTATTTATTCAGAGGAAGAACTTCCCCATCTTATAAAGGAATTAAAGGTAGATGAATGCGTCTTTGCCTATAGCGATATATCCTATAATGCTGTAATGGGTTTAAGTGCAATAGTAAATGCTGGGGGAGCAGATTTTAGACTCCTTGGACCAAAAAACACAATGTTAAATAGTAGCAAACCTGTTATTTCCATATGTGCTGTTAGAACAGGATGTGGGAAAAGCCAAACTTCCAGGAAGGTAATAGAATTATTGATGGGAAAAGGTCTTAAGGTGGTAACTATTAGACATCCTATGCCTTATGGGGACTTATCAGCACAAAAGGTACAGAGATTTGCCACAATAGAGGATCTTAAAAAACATAAGTGTACCATTGAGGAAATGGAGGAATATGAACCCCATATAGAAAGAGGCAATATCATATATGCAGGGGTAGATTATGAGGCAATTTTAAGGGCAGCAGAAAATGATCCTGATGGTTGTGATGTAATTATTTGGGATGGGGGCAATAATGATTTCTCATTTTATCAACCAGATTTAGCCATTACAATATTAGATCCTCATAGGGTGGGTCATGAGCTTAGCTATTATCCCAGTGAAGTTAATTTGCGTACTGCAGATGTGGCCATTATAAATAAGATAGATAGTGCAGATATGGATTCTATATTTCAAATAGAACAAAATATTAAAAAGGTGAATCCTAATGGAATAATTATTAAGGCAGAATCTGAAATTACTATAGAAGATCCTAAATTAATTATGGACAAAAGGGTATTAGTTGTGGAGGACGGCCCTACTTTAACCCATGGAGGTATGAATATTGGTGCAGGAATTGTTGCTGCTGAAAGATTTGGTGCAAAAGAAATAATTGATCCTAGACCTTTTATAGTAGGAAAGCTTATTGAAACCTTTGATAAATATAAAGGAATCGGCAATCTTTTACCGGCTATGGGCTACGGTGAACAACAACTTAAGGACTTAGAAGAAACCATCAATAAGTCAGATTGTGATGGGGTTATTATAGGTACACCCATTGATTTATCAAGGGTAATAAATATAAAAAAACCCCATACTAGGGTTCACTATGAGTTAAAAGAGGTGGGGCAGCCTAATCTTGAAACAATTATAAATGATTTTATAAAAAACAATAAAAACAATAAAATATAAGATGGCAAAGGGAAATAGTCATCTAATAATAAGATGCAAATGCCATCAATATCAAATAAAACCAAAAAGAATTTATATTGTCTTAAATCTTTCTAAAGGAAAATTTAGTGGATAATTTACATTAAAATGAGATAGTCCTCTTTAGATGGGGGCTATCTCATAATTTACACCCTGCTAAATTAAGATATTTTATATAATATCAAGTCCTGGCCAATTTAGCAGAAAATCTTTAAAAGTCTCCACTAGGGGAGAGAGTGTTCTATTTTTATTATAAACAAAATAAAAATCTCGGGTTAAATCTAAACCCTCTATTTTATAGGATTTTATAATTTTTAGTGTTTCTTGGTCTTTTATAGCTATCTTAGATATAAAGCTAACACCTAGTGATAATTCAATCATCTTTTTTATCATTTCATTACTATCTATGATAGATATAATATTTAAATCCTCCAAGCTAATATTTTTCTCAGATAATCTTTCTTCAATAAATAGCCTTGTACCTGATCCTTCCTTTCTAAAAATAAAATTTTCCGAAAATAAAATATTAATATCTAAAATATTAGAAGAAGTTTTAGGATATTCTTTTTCATAAGGGGTAGCTAGCACTAGCTCATCTTGGTAGAAATTAATATATTCCAACATCTTTGCCTCACATTTTATACCCACTATTCCAAAACTTTCTTTTCCTATTAGAATATCATCAATTATATCCATAGAGTTTTTATGAATGATAGAAAAGGTGACTTTAGGATAGATTTTAGTAAAATCTTTTATTATATAAGGTAAAATATATTGTTCTGGAATAGAGCTGGCCTTTAATTCTATCTTACCTTCAATCTTATTTAAGTGGTCTTTAATAGAATGGATCGCTTGCTCCCTTGTATTTATAAGCTCTAGGGCATATCTATAAAATATCTTTCCCGAATCAGTTAATGCAATTGTTTTGCCTTTTCTATCAAGTAAAACAGCACCTAACTCTTTTTCCAGATTTTGAATATTATTGCTAATAGAAGGTTGGGTCAAAAATAGCTCTCGGGCAGCCTTAGAAAAACTCTTATGCTTTACAACAGATATAAAACTTTCTAATTGATTAAATTCCAAAATAATCCCCCTTAAAAGATATTAATTATTTGCTAATTTATTTATACAATCCAGAGTATAATCTATTTCTTTAAAGGTGGTAAAATGGCTTAAGGAAAATCTTATGGTACCTTCAGGAAAGGTGCCTAAGGTTTTATGGGCAGAAGGGGCACAATGAAGTCCATTTCTAGTCATGATATTAAAATCCCTACTTAATTGGTGGGCTATTAAACCATTATCATCTTTAGGAAAATCCAAGGACACTATAGCCGTTCTTCCTTGGGAGGTCTTCTTGCCAATAATTTTTATATTATTAATATTTAATAGGCCTTCTAAAAATTTATCTAAAAGGGCAATTTCCTTTTCTCTAATACTTTTTACACTCCACTTTAATAAATACTTTAATGAGGCATTTAGCCCGTATATACCAGGAATATTTAATGTGCCAGCTTCAAATTTGTCTGGAAGATATTCTGGCTGAGACTCTGTATCTGATAGACTGCCAGTTCCCCCCTCTATAAAGCTATTTAATTCTTTGGCTAATCTATTATTGATTATAAAGCCTCCTATACCCTGAGGTCCTAGTAAGCCTTTATGGCCAGTAAATCCAATAGCATCTGCATTAAGCCCTTCAAAGTCCATATCTAAAAACCCTCCGGTCTGGGCAGAATCTATTATAAAGTACAGATTGTTTTCTCTGGATAGCTGACCTACCTTCTCCAAATCTAAAATAGTCCCACATACATTTGAAGCATGGCTCATTATTATAGCCTTAGTATTAGGCTTTATAGAAACTTTAACATCCTCAATATTAATTTCCCCTAAAGAATTTGCTAAAATTCTGGTATAGCTTATTTTTTGTCCCAGAGAATTTAATGGCCGCATAATAGCATTATGCTCCATAGAAGAAATTATCACATGATCTCCATCTTTTAATAATCCCTTAATTAGAACATTCATACTTTCCGTTATGTTTTTTGTAAAAATAACATTCTCTGGTTGATTAAAATTAAAAAGTTCACATAATAACTCCCTTGTTTCATAGACAGTATGTTCTGCTTTATAGGAGATATCATAGGCTCCCCGTCCTACATTAACACCAATATTTAATATAAAATCTGACATGCTTTCAGCTACCCCTGGAGCCTTAGGATAGGAAGTGGCACCATTATCCAAATATACAAAATTCATATATATCCCACCTATATGTATTTAATACAATCCATCTTTACAATCATTATATAAGTTTACAAAAAATTACACAATCACTATAAATTTTACTTATCCTAAGTATAGCTCCTATTAATTAAACCTATTGTACATTAAATATTAAGCTTGTTAAAATATTATTAAACACAAAAGGAGGGAGAAAATGGGTAATAAAACTAAAATTATTATTGCAGGTGGAATAGTAGGAATCATATCTGTATTATTAGTATATTTTGGAAATCCTGCCAATATGGGATTTTGTATAGCCTGTTTCTTAAGGGACATAGCAGGAGGGATAGGTCTTCACAGGGCAGAGGTAGTCCAATACATAAGACCAGAGATTATAGGATTAATAGTAGGTGCATCTATATTAGCTCTGAAAAATAAGGAATTTCAATCTAGGGGAGGTTCTTCCCCCTTTATACGATTTATGTTAGGGATAGTGGTAATGATAGGAGCTTTAGTATTCTTAGGTTGCCCCTTAAGGATGGTCCTTAGATTAGGTGGAGGGGATTTAAATGCACTCCTAGGTATAGCAGGATTTGTATCGGGAATATGGATAGGTGTTAAATTCCTAAACAAAGGCTTTAATTTAAAAAGAAACTATAAAGTGACTAAAATTGAGGGCTATGTTTTCCCTGGAGTGAGTATAGGTTTGCTAGTATTATTGATTGCCTCACCAGCTTTTATATTTTTTAGTGAAAGTGGTCCAGGATCTCTAAGGGCACCAATAGCCATATCACTATTAGCTGGTCTTATAGTAGGGGCCTTGGCTCAAAGAACAAGGCTATGTATGGTAGGCGGCACTAGAGATATGATGTTATTTAATAATTCCCATTTACTAGTAGGATTTATCTCAATAATTGTATTTAGCTTTATTGCTAATCTGAGTTTTGGATTTTTTAACTTGGGATTTGCTGACCAGCCTATAGCCCATACAGATGGATTATGGAACTTCTTGGGAATGGCCGTAGTAGGCTGGGGATCAGTACTATTAGGAGGCTGTCCTTTAAGGCAACTAATTCTATCAGGTGAAGGAAATATTGACTCGGTAATATCCATAATGGGTATGATTATGGGTGCTGCCATAGCCCATAATTTTGGATTGGCTTCCAGCGGTGCAGGTGCTACCTTCAATGGACAGGTGGCGGTGGTAATATGCTTTATATTCCTGTGGATAATTTCCTATAGTAATTCAGAAATATCAGTGAAAAAATAATAAGGGGGTGGATAATGTGGATAAAATAGATACTTCTGGAATGAGCTGTCCACAACCAGTGTTGATGACAAAGAAGGGGATAGAAAAGAGTCCTGAAGGAGTAGATGTTATTGTGGATAATAATGTGGCTAGGGAAAATGTAGAGAGCTTTCTAAAGCATTCGGGATATAATGTATCCATCAAAGAATTGGAAGATTCTTTTCTAATAGAGGCTAGGAAATAATTATGGAATATATGGTATTGTTTTACACCCATTCAGGGGCCATAAAATTTCAGAGAAAATGCAAAAAAAATAATATCCCCTGTGAACTAATGCCAGTGCCCAGGATATTAAGCTCCAATTGCAGCATTAGTGCAAAGATTAATGCAGAAGATATAGAGCAATTAATAGATGATGAGATAGAAAAGATTTTTTCATTTAAAGAAGGAGAATATATATCAATATATGAGAATAAGGAATAAGAATAAACCAGGGGGATATTTAGATTTAGCCAAAATATAGATGGAGAAAGACAGATATAGCTCTAAAGAAGATAACCATAATAAAGATATCTTAATGATATAAAGGAGGATAAAAGGACAGGTCAATCTGTCCTTTTATCCTGGACTTTATTTTATCCCCCAATTAGGTCTTTTAAGTATATCAGAATTTTGTCCAATAGCTTTTGCTGGGAAGCCCTCAATTATCTGATTATCTTCAAAGGTACTTCTTTGTTTTATAAGACTTCCTGATTTAACAAGGGTATTTTCTCCTAATTTACTATAATCACATACTGTGGACCCTGACTCTATTACACTATTTTTTCCGATGGTGGTGCCATGAATAATACATCCAGGACCTATGGTTACATTGTCCTCTATTATTAACTTATTGTCGGGCAGGAGATGTAATACTGAATTCTCTAAAATTTGAACATTATTACCAATTCTAACTGGACCATGAGAATTTCCTATAATTTTTACACCGGCAGCTATTATTGTATTATCTCCTATAACCACATCCCCTGTAACCTCTGATGTATCAAAAAGTTTTGCAGACTTAGACACTACAGGGTACTTATCTTTATATCCATGTAATTTACCCATTTCTTCCTCTCCCTTTAATTCATTATTAATAATATTCTCTTGATAGGCTTTTAAGGTAATATCATTACCCCTCATTCTAGAAATCATTTCTCTATCCTTATTAGTAAGTTTTCTTATGATTTTACTAGGCCGTCCCACTACTACAGATTCATCTGGAATAACAGCGTCTTCAGGAATTATAGTTCCTTCCCCAAATATACACATATTTCCTATCTTTGAACCAGGGAGGAATATAGTGCCATTTCCTATCTCGCATAAGTCACCGATTTCTGCACCAATGGCTATACATTTATGACCAAAAACTGTTTTACTTCCTATCTTTAATGGATTTTCAGGAGTACCTATAAGTACAGAGTTTTCCAATACCCAAGTGGAATTACCCATAGTTATAGAATCCTCTTTTGATCGGAGAATAGAGCCTTGGCCTATATATGCCTTTGCCCCTAATCTTAATTTACCTATTAAGACAGCAGACTTTTCAATTTTTAATATTGCCATGGTATGCCTCCTTGTAAATATATGTAACTAATATTATATAGTAATGAAGATGAAAACAAAAGAAACCAATTCAAAATAATACTATAGATATCAACAGGATGTTTTAATTTAGGACTCTTTTCTTAGGGTATTATTTTTGCACCTTATTAGTGCCGCTAAATAAAAGTAAAGGCAGCAGAAAATTTACTAAAAATATTCTATAAACTCTCAACAGGGTGTTTTTGAAGTAAAAAGAAAATTATATATAATAGACATAGCCTTAGCATTAAATAACGAATATAGGGGGATAAAATGACCTATTTTAAATATGGAAAAAAGGAAATAGAACATCTAAAAAATAGTGATAAAATCTTGGGACAGGCAATAGATGAAATAGGAATGGTGAAGCGAAGAGTGGAAATTAATATATTTGAAGGCCTAATATCCAGTATAATCAGCCAGCAGATTTCCACTAATGCTGCCCTTACCGTAAAATCTAGGTTAAAAGAATTATTAGGGGAGATTAATCCCCATATTATAGATAAGACAAGTATAGGAGAGATTCAAAAATGTGGTATGTCCCATAGAAAAGCAGACTATATAAAGGGGATAGCAGAGGCTGCCATTAATGGCATTATAGAATTTGACAACCTATCTAACCTAGAGGATCAAGAGATAATCAGAGAATTAACAAGGATAAAAGGTGTGGGAGAATGGACTGTGGAAATGCTACTAATTCATTCATTAGAAAGACCGAATATTCTTAGCTATAAGGATTTAGGAATAAGAAGGGGAATAATGAAATTATATGGCCTATCCCAATTATCTAAGGAGGAATTTGAAGTATATAGAAAAAGATATTCCCCCTATGGCACCACCGCATCCATATATCTTTGGGAGATAGCTAGTAAATAGAAAAATAGGATGAGCATCCTATTTTAAAAAAAATTATTTAAACCTGTTAAGGTAGATAATAACAATATTAAAATTTCTGATCCCTTTCCTTTAAAACCTTTAGATTATCTTCACTATTTTTTAAGAAATCTGACAACATATTTTCAAAATCTACATTAGGTTTTTCCTTTTTAAAACTCCTTGGATTATTAGGGGCTTTTTGCTTTAGGGCTTTAATGGAAAGTTCTACTTTACCATCATCTTTAACATTAAGAACTTTAACTTTAACTACTTGTTCTTCTTTTAAATAGTCATTTACATCTTTAACAAATTCATTAGATACTTCTGAAATATGGCATAGTCCTGTATTATTGTCGGGCAACTTAAAAAAGGCTCCATACTTTGTAATCTTTGTAACTACACCTTCTACTACATCTCCACTTTTTATTGACATTAAAATAAGAATCCTCCTTGATATTTTTAAACTCTAATACCATTATATGATATATTATATATAATGTAAAACTAAGCTATCAGAGTTTAAGGGTGAAGTTGTATAATTGTTTAAATGGAACACATTGGTTAACTAAACCATTATAGTAAAGTTCTTGGTTTTCTATACTGATAAGATCGTCGGTTTTTATTAATTCCGGAGGCTTATTTGCATTATAAATCCCACTTTTTATTAACATTTCTGAAACAAATTGACTGCAAAAATAATAATTATTTCTTTTAATGGGGATATTAAATAGTACTCCAAACAAACCTAAGAAGTTATATTTATAGCTATCCTTTTTGGACATAAAAATTTCTAATTCCTTTTTAAGGGTGCTGTATTGTTCTTCTGTAAGCTCAAGTTTTGTTATGTAACATTCACTCCGGGGAAAACGAGAATAAACCCCAGCTGAGAAGTTTTCTATTACGAAACCTCCTGAAAAAGGATTGTAGGGATTTTTCCTTCCAAAGGAATATATTTGGGTAAAGCTATCATCAAAGCTAAAAGCAGAATGAACATATTTAGTTTCACAAAAAAAAGACAAGACTTGGGAAAGAATAGTTCCTGTTTTAGAAAATATTAAATATATATAATGCTTTTCCATTTTCTAGACTCCTATTTGTTTTTTGAATAAATAATACTAATTATATCACAAATTCCCCTAAAGGTTTCAACTTTCTTAAGTTTTATTCATAAAAAACTTGGAAATTAATGTTGTTTTATTATATATTTAGGGTAAAATAATTTAATATGACTTTGTAGATTTAGTCTAATTAATGGACTAATCATAAAAAACTGAGATGGAGATGAGTCAAATGGTAAATCAAGACAGGTTAGTAAAAAGTTTTATAAAATATGTTAAAATAGGCAGTCCCTCCAGAAAGGAAAAGGAATTTGCTGATTTTATTGAAGAAGAATTAAAAGAACTAGGATTAGATGTATATAGGGATAATTCAAGCAAAGATACAGGAAGCAATACAGGAAATATCATAGCAAAACTCAAAGGAATAAAGGACAGTTCCCCACTATTATTTAGCTGTCACTTAGATACAGTTACTCCTGCTATAGGTATAAAGCCAACTATAAGAGAGGGAGTTATTTATTCAGATGGAACCACAATATTAGGGGCAGATAATAAGGCGGGTATAGCCGCATTAATAGAAGCCCTTAGGGTAATAGTAGAAAGTAATATTGACCATGGCCCAATTGAATTAGCCTTTAGCACCTGTGAGGAAGTAGGTTTATTAGGGGCAAAGAATTTAGAATATGATAGAATAGAATCAAAAAGGGCCTTTGTCTTAGATAGCGGTGGAACTCCAGGAGAAGTAATAATTGAAGGTCCAGGCCAGGATAATATAATTGCCAAGATAATAGGCAAACCGGCCCATGCAGGGGTGGCTCCAGAGGAAGGGATAAGTGCAATTAAAATAGCTGCCCAAGCTATTAATAACATGAAACTATTTAGAATAGATGAGGAAACCACTGCAAATATTGGTATAATTCAAGGTGGAGAGGCCACTAATATAATAACTCCTGAAGTGAGTATTAAGGGGGAAGCCCGAAGCTTAAATGAGGAGAAACTTAATCTACAAAGCAAGCATATGGAGAAGGTTATTCAAGATGCAGCTAAGGAGAATGGCGGGAAGGCAGAAGTAAAGGTAGCTAGGGAATACCATGCTTATAATATAGATAAAAGAGATGAAATTGTGGAATTAGTTAAAAAAGCTTCTACAAATCTTAATTTGGATTTTCAAGCTAAGGGCTCGGGAGGAGGCAGCGATACCAATATATTTAATCAAAAGGGAATAAGGGCTGTTAATTTGGCCGTTGGTGAGAGAAAACCCCATACATTAGAAGAACATATACATATTGAGGATCTGGAAAAGGCAGCAAGGCTTGTGCTGGAAATAGTAAAACTAGCCTAAGAATCTGTCCCAATAACAAACCAGATGACTTGGTATCCTTAAATAAGGGGCTGATTTCTCTATTAGCTGGGGGCAATCTGGTATATAAAGAGAATTTTGTAAGATAGAGGTGATAATAAAATGGACATAAGTCTTTTAGAAAATTATGCCCAATTAATTATTAAGATAGGGTTAAACATTCAAAAAAATCAAACCCTTGTCATTACTTCACCAATTGAAGGGGCAGAATTTGTAAGGATAGTTGGGGAAGTGGCCTTTAATGAAGGGGCCAGAGATGTGGTATTAAATTGGGGAGATGAGAAGTTTTCTAGAATGAGATTTTTAAAGGCACCTGAAGAGGTCTTTGAAGAGTTTCCCCAATGGAAAAGGGACTTTTATTTACATTACATAAAAGAAGGGGCAGCTTTTTTAAGCATTTCTGCTTCTGATCCAGAGCTTTTTATGGATGTGGATCCAAGTAGAATGGCTAAGGCCAATAAGACAACAAATACAGCTTTAAGGGAATATAGGGAAAGTATAATGTCCAATAAAAACACCTGGTGTGTAGCATCTATCCCTACTCTTTCCTGGGCTAAAAAGGTGTTTCCCCACTTACCTCAGGAAAAGGTTATTAATAAATTGTGGTCCACCATCTTAAAGGCAGTGAGAATAGATGGTGGAGATTTTATAAACCAATGGAAGGAACATAATAAAAATCTTAGAAAAACTAGGGAGTTTTTAAACAATAAAAATTTTAAGACCTTACACTATAAAAATTCTTTAGGGACAGATTTGACTGTGGAATTACCAAAGGATCATATATGGTTAGGGGGTTCAGAGTTTACTCCTGCAGGGATAGAATTTAATGCTAATATCCCCACTGAAGAAGTATTTACCCTACCGAAAAAGACTGGTGTTAATGGTAAGGTGGTCAGTACTAAGCCCCTTAATTATAATGGAAATCTTATAGAAGATTTTAGCTTAAGATTTAAAGAGGGCAAAATAATAGATTTTACGGCTGAAAAGGGTTATGAAACCCTAAAAAATATAATAGAAACTGATGAAGGCTCCTATTATTTAGGAGAGGTTGCCCTAGTACCCTATGATTCACCGATTTCTAATCTGAATATTTTATTTTATAATACCCTCTTTGATGAAAATGCTTCCTGTCATTTCGCCTTTGGAAAAGCCTATCCTGTATGCCTAAAGGATGGGCAAAATATGAATAAAGAAGAATTAAAAAAGGCAGGGGTTAATGATTCCTTAGTACATACGGATTTTATGATTGGAAGTAGAGATCTAGAGATTGTGGGTACCACCTGGAATGGAGATAAGGTAGAGATTTTTAAAAATGGCAATTTTGTAGAGATATAGAGGATAAGGGATAGTAGGAGAGGAATTTATGAATAATTTGCCCCAAAGAAAAAGATTACGTTTAAAAGATCTTGATTATTCCTAGATAGGATATTATTTCATAAATATATGCACAAAGAATGAAACTGTTTTTGGGAAGAATTGTAGGGACAGACGACCCTGTCAGCCCGGAGGAATATATTTAAGCAAATCATATAGGAAAAATCCTATGCCAATGCTGGGGAAAAATAAACGAAGTATACGATAATGTCAGTACAGATGCCTTTTGTTTAATGCCCAACCATATACATGGAATTATTAATAATTTATCGGGTGGACAGAGGCGTCCTCCCCTACATCAAATCATACAGGGGTATAAATCTGTAACCACTAGATTATGTTATGAGTTTAAAATAAAAAGTTTATGGCAACATAACTATTATGACAGGGTTATAAGGTCAAGAGAAGAATACTTAACAATCCTAGAATATGTTAAAAACAACCCGTTAAAATAGGTTGAATATAAATATCATAATGATGATTAATTTCCCTTGTCGGGGCCACTAATCACTATATATTTTCCACTACTGCCCCAATCTCGTCTATTTCCAATTCAATCACCTTCCATTTATGAGGTAAACCTTCTAGAAACCTCTCTATATTCTGAACAAAATCATTATCATTTTCCCTTAAAATTACCATAATTGATGGCCCAGCACCACTTAGATAAGTGGCTAAGCTATTTAGTTCCTTGCTTTTTTCAAATATTTCATCAAAGCTAGGTATTAACTTACTCCTATAGGGTTGGTGAAGTCTATCCTGACAGCTTTGAGGAATAATATTAAAATTTCCATTCATTAGGGCAGATACCAATAAGGATGATCTGGAGAGATTAAAGACAGCATCTTTATAGGAAACAGTTTTAGGCAACACTGCCCTAGCCTTCCTTGTAGAAAGGGTAAAGTCAGGAACTAGGGCACAAAACTTTAATCCCTTAGCAATCTTAAGCCTATTATAAATAACCTTATCATTATCCATAGTGGAGAGAACTAAACTTCCTAATAAAGCAGGAGCAACATTATCTGGATGGCCCTCTATACTTATTGCCAGATCAAGGACTTCCTCCTTATTTAATGGATTACCTGCTATTGTGTTGGCAGCTAATATTCCTCCTATTATACAGGTGGCACTACTGCCAAAACCTCGGGATAAGGGAATATCTCCTTCTAACCTTATTTTCAACCCTTTAAACTTATATCCCATTAGATTAAAACAATGGACCATGGATTTATACACTAAGTTATTTTCATTACATAAATCGTCCTCACATCCGGAAATCTCCAATCCCCCTTTGGTCTCTTCTACAAAAAAATAATTATATATATTTAGAGCAATCCCCATGGTGTCAAAGCCAGGACCCATATTAGCACTGGTAGCTGGCACCTTTACCTTAATCATAAATTCTCCCCCTTAACTTAAAAATTTTACCACCATAGACTGCATTTCATTTTTTTCACAGATATTATTGTGAATAATGTCTTTGTTTTTTAGGTCTTGTATATTTTTTGGAATCTCTAAATGGGATAGCTTAGCTAATTCATATAAGATTTCAAAATCATCTTCCAGTTCTTCTATACCAAGGGCCCTGCCCACACTAGCACCAAATTTAAAGGGGCTGGCAGTAGAGGCAATAAGGGTTTTAGTATCATCCTGTAGCTTTTCTCTATAATCTTTATACACACTATAGGCTACTGAAGTATGGGTATCTATCAAATAATCGGTAGTTTTAAATAACTGACCAATGCTTTCTTCCACTTTTTTTTCATTGGCAAAGCCTCCATAAAAATCCTTTAAGTTTTCTTTCATAGCAGGACTTATACTATATTTTTTATCTATCTTAAGGTTGTTTACCAGTTCTTTAGTCAATTCATCCTTCCTATTTGATATTTCAAAAAGAAGTCTTTCTAAATTACTGGAAATAAGAATGTCCATGGAGGGGGAACTGGTCATTTTAAAATCTCGCCGAATATCATATATACCTGTATTAAAGAAATCCGTAAGGACATTATTCTCATTAGAAGCACAAATAAGCTTATTTACAGGCAGTCCCATATTTTTAGCATAATAGGCTGCCAATATATTTCCAAAGTTGCCGGTGGGCACAACAATATTAATCTTTTCACCGGACCTAATTTCATTGGTTTCCAGTATATTCAGATATCCATAAAAATAATATACAATTTGGGGAACCAGTCTACCAATATTTATAGAGTTAGCAGAGGACAATAAAATATTTATATCCGCTAATTCATTATTAAAGTTTCTATCATTAAATAATTCCTTTACACCATTTTGAGCATCATCAAAATTACCATATATCCCAACTACACAGGTATTATCTCCTTGATGAGTTAACATTTGCAACTTTTGAATTTCGCTAACTCCATCCTGGGGATAAAACACCATAATTTTTATATTATCCACATTACCAAAGCCTTCTAATGCTGCCTTTCCAGTATCTCCCGAGGTGGCAGTAAGAATTAAGATTTCCTTATCTATAGCTAGTTTCTTTAAGGCAGTATTTAGAAGATGGGGAAGGATGGATAAGGCCATATCCTTAAAGGCTAGGGTGGGTCCATGAAATAATTCTAAAAAAAACACCCCATCTTTTTTCACCACAGGTACAATCTCTTCCCTATCAAATTTTTGGTCATAGGCAAGGTCTATACAATTTTTTAGTTCATCTTCTGTAAAATCCGTAAAGAAATATTTCATTATAGTAAAAGCCAAATCCTTATAACTTTTACCTATCAGTTTATCTATGGATTCATTTAATTTAGGCAGTTTTTCCGGTACAAAAAGGCCACCATCTTCTGAAATACCCTGTAGGATTGCTTCAGAAGGAGTTTTAATTATTTTTTTGTTCCTAGTACTTATGTAATTCATCTATTAAGCCTCCTTAAGGATCTTGATTTATGGTCAATCTATTTTACTAAGTATAACATATATTGGTTTTCTATTAAATACAATTGTATTTGTAATGAAGATAAATGATAAATTGACAGCTATCAAATCAACTAATATAATAGTGCTAATTTGTTATCTAATATAGTATTATTTAGGAGGTTGGAATGAGGAAAATAAATAAAGTGGAGATAAGGGAAGGCTTAATGGGAGCCCTACCTATTATAGTAGGATATATACCAATAGGGATGGCCTTTGGCTTGCTTTCTAAGACTGCAGGTATTAGCCTCCTAGAGAGCTTTATGTTTTCTGCCCTAGTATATGCAGGGTCTAGCCAATTTATGTCCTTAAACTTATTGCTAGTAGGCACAGGTATAGGGGGCATAATAATTACCACATTTTTAGTAAATTTTAGATATTTTTTAATGACAGCTTCTCTAGCAGAAAAAATGGAGGATATAGAGTCCCCATCTAAGGGCTACTTGGCATTAATAGCCTTTGGGGTAAGTGATGAGATATTTTCAGTAGCTTCCTTTAGAGAAAAAAGCCTTACTAAAGAATATTTATTAAGCCTAGAGCTCCTCGCCTATTTAAGTTGGCCAGGGGGGACAGTTTTGGGATATATTATAGGGAACTTTTTACCAGAGGCTATACAGGCTAGCATGGGAATAGGAATTTATGCCATGTTTATAGCTCTTCTACTACCTGAAGCAAAGAAATCAAGGGAGATGGCTATTTTGGCAATATTATCAGGAATGGTTAACACCATATTAACCTATTTGAATTTTTTACCTCAGGGTTGGAGTATAGTGGTAAGTGTTTTATCTATATCCACCTTAGGTATAATTCTGAAAGAAAAGGGGGTTATTACCATTGAATAGGATTAAATTATTAATTATTGGAATGATGATTGTTACCTATTTACCTAGGCTAATACCTTTTTTATTAGCATCCAAAATTAAATTTCCCAAAGGACTGCGAAGTTTTTTACGATTTATACCCTATACTACCTTAGGGGCCCTTATATTACCTGGAATCTTTAGTGCTACTCCACAAATGCCAATAGCTGCAATAGCAGGTGGAATATTTGCCCTAGCTTATGGCTGGTATAAGGGAGGAATTATTATACCAGTATTAGGGGCAGTTGTAACTACGTTTTTGGTATTGTCTATTTAACAAAAACCTTT
>DUPX01000072.1 GCA_012838085.1 Eubacteriaceae bacterium | reverse complement strand
GACACCGCCCTTTCACGGCGGTAACAGGAGTTCGAGTCTCCTAGGGGTCACCATATTTTACTGGTCGCATAGCTCAGCTGGGAGAGCACCTGCCTTACAAGCAGGGGGTCATAGGTTCGAGCCCTATTGCGACCACCATTTTTTTAGAGAATAATAGCCTAGGAAGTTTGATAAGGATGCTTTCTAAGCTTTTTTTATTTTTTGATATTCTACAAATTATTACAGAAAAAATTAAATGCTAATATATAAATTGGCTAAACTCTTGCAATTTTGTCAAATAATTATAATTCCTTGTCGAAGTTTTCCAATAGTTCGTTCTTCCCTTCATGACAAATATTTTATTCCTTTATTGTTATAATTACATAAAAATATTGGAGGATGAAAGATGTCCTATAAATTAGATGTGGTATCTACTTTTAAAGGAGAAACCCCTAAAAGCCAAGAGAAAAGGTTTAGTAGAAAAAAACTTGATCTTAATATCTCCTTTCAGGAGCTAATACTAGGTTTTATGGGATTTTTCCTTGGTTCTAGTATTATAATGTATGAAACTAGCCCCTTTATCTTTCCATTTATAGCATATATGGTAGGAGTTAAAAGAAGGGCTTGGATAGGATTATTTTCATTACTTGGCCTTGTGATCCTTAAGGATCCTTTATATATAATAAGGAGTGGAATTACCTTTTTATGTATTTACGGTATTTTTAAAAAATATGGTAAAAGAGAAATAAAGACTTGGCAATTGGCCTTACTATCCTCCTTAATTGTATTTTTTGTAGGTGCAATATTTTTATGGATAAAAGAAAAACACCTCTATGATTTTATTTTAATTTTGTTTGAAAGTATAATTACCTTTATAGCTTTTTTTATATTTAATTTTGCATTTCCACTAATCTTTGGTTGGAATAGGCGAAAGGTAATAAGTAACGAAGAGTTAATCTGTGGTGCTATTTTAATATCCCTAATATTTTTGGGCATTAGTAATGTAGAAGTTCTTGGATTTTCCATTAAAAATATATTGGGAATTACCTTTGTACTAATCTTTGCCCGGTATTTTGGAGCGGCCTTAGGCTCCACCACTGGAGTAATAGTGGGGGTGGTTACCAGCCTTTCCTCCCAAGTTTCACCAACTTTTATAGGAGTGTATGCATTTAGCGGATTATTGGCAGGGGTATTTAAGGACTTTGGCAAATTATGGGTGGGATTGGGATTTATATTGGGAAATGCTGTGCTAACCTTTTATATCAATGGTTCTACCGATGTATTTATTCATATAGAGGAAACCTTGGTGGCAATTATTTTATTATTGTTATTACCTAAGTCTATTGGAAAGAGAATATCTTCATTAAAGGGAGTAGGGGATTATCAAATAGAAAGGGAAAGATTGTACGGAGAGAGAATAAGAAATGCCACAATCAATAGATTAAAAGGTTATTCACAAATTTTTAATCAAATTGGGAAGAGCTTTGAACAAGTAGCCCTATCTAATACCCTACAATCAAAAAATGACTTTGATGAAATATTTGATAGGCTTACCCAAGGGGTCTGTTACAAGTGCTCATATTTTTCAAGGTGTTGGGAAAGAAATTTTAATAATGCTTATCAGAATATTTTTTATATATTAAATCAAATAGAAAGAACAAATGGTATTTTTGATAAAGAGATGGCAGACTTGGATAAAATTTGTATCCATCCAAGCAAACTTATCCAGGAGTTAAATTGTCTTTATGGAAATTACAAATCTAACCAATATTGGAAGGGACAAGCACTAGAAAGTAAAAAGCTTATTTCCCAACAAATGAAGGGTATTTCCAAGGTAATTATGGATCTAGGACTGGACATGGGAAAGGATATTTTATTTAATAAGGAAATAGAGGAAGAAATTTTAGTAGCCCTGGATAAGAATAATATAGGGGTTAGGGATGTTGTGGTAATAGAAGAACCTTCTGGCAGATTTGAGGTAACCATTTATGGCCAAGATAAGCTTTTAAAGAATGGTAAATCCTATAGTGAAGTAGGCAATATTATTTCAGATATATTGGGAAGAAAAATGATCATAAAGGGAGATTTTATAAATAATGGTGAGAATAATGAAAACTATAAATTAAATTATAAGGAAGCAGTTAATTACAATATTAATATAGGGGTAGTTAAGGTAGCAAAGGATCCCCTTGAAGAATCTGGAGACAGTTATACTAGCATTCTCCTTAAAGATGATAAACATATGTTAGCCCTTAGTGATGGAATGGGCAGTGGTTTAAGGGCTGCCAAAGAAAGCAAAACAACGATAAATCTTTTAGAAAACTTCTTTGAAGCTGGTTTCAATAAGGAAATAGCCCTTAAAACAATTAATTCAATTCTGATGTTAAGATCAAGTGATGAAATGTTTTCCACTATAGATCTGACTATTTTTGATAAATACAGTGGAGAGGCAGAATTTATAAAAATAGGAGCAGTGTCCACCTTTATAAAAACTCAAGGAAAGGTGGATGTAATAGAGTCCAGCTCTTTGCCCATAGGTATTTTAGAGGAGATAAATATAGGTGTAAAGAAAAGAAAATTACAAGATGGTGATATAATTGTAATGTTAACAGATGGAGCGCTAGATTCAAATTATCTTGTTGTAGATAAAGAAAAATGGTTTATGGATGAATTAATGAAAGCTTCAAGTAGAAATCCCCAGAGAATAGCTGAGATTTTATTTGAAAAGGTTAGAAAAGTAAGCAAAAACAATCTAAGGGACGATACCACCATTCTAGTGGGAAAGATCTGGGGAAATATTAATTGATGGATATTTACCTAGGTAGCCCTAATAATGAAAAAGAAGCTCCATTAAGTAGGTGGCATTTAAGATATTCCCCTCTAATATATACCTAATCTATTTATTTGTGGATATAGCTATGCTGTTCGGCAATATTCCCATCTCCTACTTTTGACTCTTTCATATCTTCTATCCCCTATCCCTTACCCCATACTCCAAATCATTTTATAATATTTATTATTGAACATTAGTTGAAGGGCAATAATAAAAAATGTAGAATAGAGTAAAGTTAAAAATATGTAAAAGGTTGATAATTATGAAAGAAAAGGTTATTAAGTTTATTGAAAAACATAAAATGCTGGCAATGGGTGATAAGGTATTGGTAGCTGTTTCTGGTGGACCAGACTCTATTTGTCTATTACATATATTATATTCTTTAAGGGAGCTTTACAATATTGAACTATTAGTAATACATATAAATCATCTACTCAGAGGCAAAGAAGCAGATCAAGAGGAGGAATATGTTAGGGATTTATCTAGGGAATGGAATATTCCCTTTTATGGATTTAAAAAAGATATTAAGTCATTGAGTAAACTTAAAGGCATTTCTATAGAAGAAGTAGGCAGGGAGGTTAGATACAATTTATTTTTTAAAATGAAGGCCTCCCATCAAGTGAATAAGATTGCCTTAGGCCAACATGGGGATGATAATGCTGAAACCATTATAATGAGATTATTAAGAGGTACAGGCCCAGAAGGCTTAGCAGGAATACCCCCCTATAGGGAAGATGGAATAATTAGGCCTTTATTGGCCTGTTCCAGAGAAGAGATAGAGGAATATTGTAGAAACAATAAATTATTTCCCAAAATAGATAAAAGCAATTTAGAACCTATTTATTTTAGAAATAAAATTCGATTGGAGGTTTTACCCTATCTGGAACAATATAATAATAATCTAAAAAGAAACCTCCAAAACCTTAGTGAAATTGTAGGAGAACAGCAAGATTATATAAAGGGTGAAATGGATAAATTATGGAAAGACAATATCCATAAAGAGATGGAAGATATCAAAATAGATATAAGCTGGATAAATAATCTTTCCAATTTTGAACAAAAAGAAATGTTAAGAAGGTCTATAGAACGGGTAAAAGGAAACTTAAAAGATATAGAATATAAACACATCCAATTGATTTTAGAAAAGCTAAGGGAAGACAATAACACTATCTGGGAAATAGATCTTCCCAATAATATTAAAATAGAACGTCAATATAATAAATTATTAGTAAGAGAAGGAAAGTCAAAAGACAGGAAGGACTTTTATTATCCTCTAGTTATAGAAGGTAAAACCTTGATACCAGAAATTAATGGAGAATTCAATTTATATTTGGTAGAAAGAGAAGATGTTGATATAATAAAGAGTAGTCCAACAAGGGGATATTTTGATATACAAAAGATTGAAGGACCGATCTTTGTTCGAAATAGAATTCCAGGGGATAAATTTAAACCTAGTGGCAATCTAGGAACAAAAAAGTTGAAGGATTTTTTTATTGATAAAAAAATACCAAGAGAACAAAGGGATACTATTCCCTTAGTAGTAGGAGAGAATGGTATTATATGGGTTACAGGCTATAGGGTGGATGAAAGATATATAGTAGATGAAAAAACAAAAACCATATTAATAATCGAGTTTAATAACAAAGGAGGAAAACCCATTGCACAAAGACATAAAGAAGATATTAATAGATCAGGATGTTCTTCAAAGAAGAATTAAGGAATTAGGCCAGGAGATTTCAAAGGATTATAAAGGGAAGGATTTATTGGTCATATGTGTTTTAAAGGGGGCTGTCCTATTTATGGCAGACCTAGTACAAAATATAGATATTTCTTTAGAAATGGATTTTATGGCAGTATCCAGCTATGGAGATGCCACCCAATCATCAGGGGTTGTAAGAATCATTAAGGACTTAGATGCAAGTATAGAAAATAAGGACCTATTGATCGTAGAAGATATAGTGGATAGCGGATTAACATTAAGCTATTTAATGGAGTTATTAAAAGCAAGGGGAGTAAAGAGCCTAAAGGTCTGTAGTCTCCTTGAAAAGCCAGAGAATTTAGTATCGAAGGTTAATATTGACTATGTAGGTTTTCAAGTTCCCGATGAATTTGTAGTAGGTTATGGCTTAGATTATGCACAAAAATATAGAAATTTACCCTATATAGGTGTTTTAAAGGAAGAGGTTTATAAATAGGTTAAGCTAGGTATCGTTGTTTTAATGACTTTATTATGATATATTACTTGATATTGAATTGGAGTTGAGGGGAGTGTATTTTATTTGAGAAAGTTTTTTCGCATGATTAGTTTTTATCTAATCATACTTATTATTATAGTAGCATTAGTCCAACTATTTGGAAAAGAAGAATCTACTATAACCACACTACGATATGATGAAATAATAAAGAATATACAAGCTGGTAATGTAAAGGAAATGGATGTTGATCAATATTCTGTTACTGGGAAACTAACAAATGGAACAGAATTTGAAGGAGTTATTCCTCCCCAGTCTATTTTTATTCAATTGCCAGAGGTCCATGAGGCAATTAAGGCGGGAACAATACAGCAAGTAGATGTAATGGCACCTGCTCAAAATCCATGGTGGGCTTCATTATTACCTACATTATTCTTAGTATTATTAATGGTTATATTTTTCTTTGTCTTTACCCAACAAACCCAGGGAGGTGGAGGCAAGGTAATGTCCTTTGGTAAAAGTAGGGCAAGGCTCCATACCGATGATAAGAAAAAGGTTACCTTTGCTGATGTTGCTGGAGCAGATGAGGAAAAGGAAGAATTGGAAGAGATTGTGGAATTTTTAAAATCTCCAAGAAAGTTTTTAGAATTAGGGGCTAGAATTCCAAAAGGGGTTTTATTAGTGGGACCTCCAGGTACAGGTAAAACCCTTTTAGCTAGAGCCATAGCTGGAGAAGCAGGGGCTCCCTTCTTTAGTATAAGTGGATCAGACTTTGTAGAAATGTTTGTAGGTGTAGGAGCGTCAAGGGTAAGAGATTTATTTGATAATGCAAAGAAGAATTCTCCCTGTATTGTATTTATTGATGAAATAGATGCAGTTGGTCGCCAGAGGGGGGCGGGGTTAGGGGGAGGACATGATGAAAGAGAACAAACTCTTAACCAATTATTAGTAGAGATGGATGGCTTTGGTATTAATGAAGGAATTATAATTATTGCTGCTACCAATAGACCGGATATATTAGACCCAGCCTTATTAAGACCAGGAAGATTTGATAGGCAAATACCAGTAGGTCGACCAGATGTTAAAGGTAGGGAAGAAATTCTACAAGTACATTCTAAGGGGAAACCACTAGAGGAAGAGGTAGACTTAAAAACAATTGCAAAAGGTACCCCAGGTTTTACTGGAGCAGATCTAGAAAATCTAATGAATGAATCTGCCATATTGGCAGTTCGTAGAAATAAAAAGACTATTGGGATGAGAGAGTTAGAGGATGCTGTAACTAGAGTAATAGCTGGACCAGAAAAACGTAGCAGAGTGGTAAGTGAGAAGGATAGAAAGCTGACAGCCTACCATGAGGCAGGCCATGCAGTGGTAATGAAGCTGTTGCCAAATTCAGATCCAGTCCATGAAATATCCATTATTCCTAGAGGAATGGCAGGAGGATACACCCTATCTTTGCCAGAGGATGAAAAATTCTATATGGCTCGTTCAGAGCTATTAGAGGAGATAGTAGGTCTTTTAGGAGGAAGAGTTGCAGAAAAGCTAGTATTAAATGATATAAGTACTGGTGCCCATAACGATTTAGAGCGAGCAACTGCTATCGCACGAAAAATGGTCACAGAATATGGTATGAGTGATAATCTTGGACCAATGACCTTCGGAAATAAAGAGGATGAAGTTTTCATGGGAAGAGATTTTAATAGAAGCAGAAATTATAGTGAAGAAGTTGCAGCGGCTATTGATAAAGAAATGAGAAAAATTATTGAGGAAGCCTATAATCATGCCCACAAGCTCTTAGAAGAAAACATAAATAAACTTCATAGGGTTGCAGAAAGACTTCTTGAAAAAGAAAAGATTGATAGGGATGAATTTGAAGAAGTATTTGCAAATGCGTAACTTAGAGTCGCCCCTTGGCGACTCTAAGTTTTTATAACAATAAACCGTGTAAAATATAAAATCGGAAAACTTATAAGGAGGGGGAAAATTGGAGTTTAATTTAAAAGAGGGAATGGTTGGACAAGTGGAAACTATAGTTTCAGAAAAGAACACTGCTATGGCATTTGCCAGTGGGGGTGTAGAGGTGTTTGCAACCCCTATGATGATAGGAATGATGGAAAAGGCCTCTTTAAGTGCGGTAGATAGTTTTTTGCCAGAGGGATATGCTACAGTAGGGACCCAGGTAAATGTAAGCCATATATCAGCTACCCCTTTAGGAATGAAGGTATGGGCCAAGGCAGAATTAATAAAATTTAAAGGGAAAGCTCTAACCTTTAAGGTAGAGGCTTTTGACGAAGTAGAAAAAATTGGTGAAGGTACCCATGATAGGTTTATTATATCCCTGGAAAAGTTTATAGAAAAAACTAATGGGAAATTAAATAGAGGGTAGGGAGTGAACTATGAAAAGTGATATTCAAATAGCACAGGAGGCAAAACTAAAACCCATTGAAGAAATAGCAAAACAATTGGGCATTGGAGAAGAGGATTTAGAAACCTATGGAAAATACAAGGCAAAAGTTAATACCAGGATTTGGAGTAGAATAAAAGATAATAAGGATGGGAAATTAGTTTTAGTTACCGCCATTAATCCTACTCCAGCAGGTGAAGGAAAATCCACAACTACTGTGGGCTTAGGACAGGCCTTAAATAAATTAGGGGAAAATGCCTGTATTTGTATTAGGGAGCCTTCTCTAGGTCCAGTATTCGGAATTAAAGGAGGAGCAGCAGGGGGAGGATATTCCCAGGTGGTTCCTATGGAGGATATAAATCTGCATTTCACAGGGGATCTCCATGCCATTACTTCAGCAAATAATCTATTGTCTGCCATAATCGACAACCACATACATAGAGGAAACCCATTAGGGATTGAAGTGCGTAGGATCTTGTGGAAAAGAGTAATGGACATGAATGACCGTTCTATTCGCAATATTGTTGTTGGTTTGGGTGGGAAGACTAGTGGAATTCCTAGGGAAGATAGTTTTATGATAAGTGTAGCCTCTGAAATAATGGCTATTTTATGTCTATCTAAGGATTTAATGGATTTAAAGAAAAGAGTTGGAAATATTATAGTAGCCTTTGATAATAATGGTAGCCCTATTAGGGTGAGACATTTAAGAGTAGAGGGGGCAATTGCACTTTTGCTTAAGGATGCAATTAAGCCAAATCTAGTTCAAACCCTTGAAAATACTCCCGCCTTTATCCATGGAGGCCCCTTTGCAAATATAGCCCATGGATGTAATAGTGTTATGGCGACCCAATATGCATTAAAACTTGCAGACTATGTAATAACAGAAGCAGGCTTTGGTGTAGACTTAGGAGCGGAGAAATTCTTTAATATTAAGTGTCGTTCAGCTAACTTAAGTCCTGATGCAGCTGTATTGGTGGCAACTATAAGGGCACTCAAAATGCATGGGGGAGCTCAACTAAAATCCCTAGAGGTACCTGACCTAAACAGTCTAAGAAGGGGATTGCCCAATCTAGAAAAACAAATTGAGAATATAAAGAAATTTGGAGTACCTCTACTTGTTGCTATTAATATTTTTCCATCTGATTCTAAAGAGGAGATAGAGATTATACAGAAACGATGTAAAGAATTAGGGGTAGAAGTTGCTTGTTCTTATGTATGGGAAAAAGGTGGAGAAGGTGGAATTGAACTAGCAAAAACACTTATTAAGGTAATAAATCAAGAAAAGAAAGATTTCAAATTATTATATGATAGAAAACTACCTATTAAAGAAAAGGTAGACAAGATAGTAACTGAGATTTATGGAGGTATAGGGGCCAATTATACCCCAAAAGCAGATAAAGCAATTAAAGAACTAGAAGAACATGGGCTAGGAGATCTGCCTATATGTATGGCAAAAACTCAATATTCACTATCTGATGACCCAACTAAGCTTGGTAGACCTAAGGATTTTAAAATAACCATATCAGATGCAAAAATCTCAGCGGGAGCAGGCTTTATAGTTATTATGACTGGGGAAATAATGACCATGCCAGGACTACCAAGAGTTCCATCTGCGGAGAAAATAGATATTGATGAATTTGAAAATATAACAGGGCTGTTTTAAGCATTGATATTAGTTCTAATCATTAATAGTAAATATCGATTCAAATATAATATATAGAAAGAATAAAAGTAATAAAATCAGCTTCTATGGATATTGTCATAATATAACAATAAATGCAAGAAAAAATGCAGTATTAATAATATTCTTACAAAGCTTGCAAAAATTCATTCATATAAAAAGGATTTCTCTATTATATGAAGAATATATAATATAAGGAAATTGTATAAATAGGGCATTTTTACAGAGTTAACAAAGGAGTAGTAAAAAACAATAATTATTTTGACTAAGATTATTGCAGCTTTGGTACTACAGCAATCAAAGCTGTGTTTTTATGGTATTTCCATATATTTATGGTTAATAAAGAATGTATTTATATTAGAGAAGGAGGAGGTTATATGTTTGATAAGGGGAAGTTAAACCAACTTCAATCCCAAAAAGACACATGGGAAGAGGGAAAACTAAAAAAGGTATTAGAAAAAAGACCAGAGAGAAAAAAAGAATTTACTACTGGTTCAAACAAAGAGGTTGGAAGGCTTTATACTCCACTTGATGTAGCTGATTTAGATTATGAAAGGGATTTAGGATTTCCAGGGGAATATCCATATACTAGAGGTGTACAACCTACAATGTATAGAGGAAGACTTTGGACCATGAGACAGTATGCAGGATTTTCTACAGCAGAAGAATCTAATGAAAGGTATAAGTATCTATTAGAACAAGGTACTACTGGTCTAAGTGTAGCCTTTGATTTGCCTACCCAAATTGGATATGATTCTGACTATCCTATATCTGAAGGAGAAGTAGGAAAGGTGGGAGTAGCAATTGATTCCCTAGAGGATATGGAGATATTATTTAAAGATATTCCTCTAGATAAGGTGAGCACATCTATGACAATCAATGCTCCTGCTGCAGTATTACTGGCCATGTATATTGCAGTGGCAGAAAAACAGGGAGTAAGTGCTGACAAATTAAAAGGTACAATACAAAATGATATCCTAAAAGAATATATAGCAAGGGGTACTTATATTTTTCCAGTACAGCCTTCCATGAGGTTAATTACGAATATATTTGAGTATTGTCATAAAGAAGTTCCAAAATGGAATACCATAAGTATAAGTGGTTATCACATTAGAGAAGCAGGCTCCACTGCGGCTCAAGAGATTGCCTTTACCTTAGCTGATGGGATTGCATATGTTCAAGCTGCCATTGATGCAGGGCTAGATGTAGATGACTTTGCGCCTAGATTATCTTTCTTTTTTAATTCCCACAATGATTTATTAGAGGAAGTGGCAAAGTTTAGGGCAGCTAGAAGGCTATGGGCTAGGATTATGAAGGAAAGATTTGGTGCAAAGAAGGAAAAATCTCTAATGTTAAGATTCCATACTCAAACTGGTGGCTCTACTCTTACCGCCCAACAACCAGAAAACAATGTTGTGAGGGTTGCAATTCAAACCTTGGCAGCGGTATTAGGGGGGACCCAGTCCTTACACACTAATTCTAGAGATGAAGCCTTAGCACTACCATCAGAGGATTCCGTTAGAATTGCTTTAAGAACTCAGCAAATTGTTGCATATGAAAGTGGTGTTACTGAAACTATAGATCCATTAGCAGGCTCTTACTATGTAGAAAGTCTTACAAATAAATTAGAGGAAGATGCCTTAGAATATATCAATAAAATTGATTCCTTAGGCGGAGCACCTAAGGCTATTGAAAAGGGATATATTCAAAAAGAGATCCAAGATAGTGCATACACATACCAAAAACAAATTGAAAATGAGGAAAGAATCGTTGTAGGTATGAACAAATTTATGATTGAGGAACCTAAACCTACAGGATTATTAAAGGTTGATCCTGCCGTCGGTAAGCTACAAAAAGAAAAACTAGCAAAATTAAAGGAAACTAGAGATAATCAATTAGTAAATAAAAACCTTGAAGAATTAAGTAAAGCTGCAGAAGGGGAAGCAAATCTTATGCCCTATATTAAGGAAGCAGTTAAGGCTTATGCTACTTTAGGAGAAATCTGTGATGTATTAAGGGAAGTATTTGGAGAATATCAACAAAATATTATTTTGTAGATTTCTTATTAATAATTATATTACCTAAAAAGAAATATTGTTGTTTAGGATTAAAAGATAGAAAAATATTGTATTATCTTATTTATAAAATACAAAAACTAACTTAGATATAGATAGTTTATTGGTAAGTGACAACAAAGGAATAAGAAAAGAAAAATCGAATTGTGAAGGAGGAGGAAAGATGGATAGGCCTATTAGGGTATTAGTAGGAAAACCTGGCTTAGATGGTCATGATAGGGGAGCAAAAGTTATAGCTCGAGCTCTTAGGGATGCAGGTATGGAGGTTATCTATACTGGACTTAGACAAACACCTGAACAAATTGTAGAAGCAGCAATACAGGAAGATGTAGATTGCATTGCTATGAGTATATTATCTGGCGCTCATAATCACCTTTTTCCAAGGGTGATGGAATTACTTAAAGAAGAAAAAATAGATGATATTTTAGTTATTGGAGGGGGAGTTGTACCTGATGATGATATACAACCCTTGAAAGATGCGGGGATAGCTGAAATATTTACCCCTGGCACTCCCACCACTACCTTTATTAATTATATAAAGGAGAATATTATAAGATAATATCAAGAGGGATGTAGATAGGTATAGGGATCACCCTATACCTACTTTAGAAGATAGTCAAAAAAGGTGGGAAGATAATGGACCTAGCAAAAAAGTTATTAAAAGGGGACAAAAGAACTTTAGCCAGACTTATTACATTGATAGAAAATGATGATCCCCATGCTATTGAAGTGCTAAAGGCAATATACAATCATACTGGCAAGGCTCATGTTATAGGTATAACAGGCCCTCCAGGAGCTGGGAAGAGTACCTTAACTGATAAATTAGCTAAAGAACTTAATAAAAGGGGTAAAAAAATAGCCATAATTGCTGTTGACCCTACCAGCCCATTTACAGGGGGAGCAATTTTAGGAGATAGGGTGAGAATGGCTGACCTTACAAATAACCCAGATGTTTTTATTCGCAGTATGGGCAGCAGAGGGACCTTAGGAGGGTTAGCAAAGAATACATTAGGAGTTATAAAAGCTTTTGATGCCTATGGTATGGATTATATTTTTGTTGAAACAGTAGGAGTGGGTCAATCAGAGGTAGATATTGTAAAGGCGGTAGATACTACAATACTGGTGATGGTTCCCGGCCTAGGAGATGATATACAAGCTATAAAAGCTGGCATAATGGAGATTGGTGATATTTTTGTTGTAAACAAGGCAGATCTTGAAGGTGCACATCGTACCATGATGGAATTGGAAACAATGTTAGACTTTAGACAGGATGAAGGATGGAAACCACCAGTTTTGGAAGCAATAGGCAGAGACAATATAGGAATTGGGCAAATATGTGATAATATTGAAAAACATATGGACTTTTTAGTAAAATCTGATAAGCTG
The DNA here is from genome assembly GCA_012838085.1 of Eubacteriaceae bacterium. Classification (GTDB taxonomy): domain Bacteria; phylum Bacillota; class Clostridia; order Eubacteriales; family Garciellaceae; genus DUPX01. Next base: position 4,590 of record DUPX01000072.1, on the reverse strand, counting down.
GGGTATGCTAGAAGAGAAAATGTTAAAAAGGAAATAATAGAAATTGCAAAAGGTAGTATGGAGGTTCATATCTTTAATAATAATAATAAGGATAATCAGCTGGAAATTTTGGCTGAAAGGGTTGCGAATAAGGAGCAAGATCCTTATACAGCGAGTGATGAAATATTAAAATCATTTATAAACAGGGGGATAAAAAATGATTAAAAAAATAAATCATATTGGTATTGCTGTAAATAGTATAGATGAGGCATTGGGCCTTTATACAGATGTATTTGGTTTAGAACTTGAAGGAATAGAAATTGTAGAAGAACAAAAGGTAAAAACTGCTTTTTTACCTATTGATAATACAGAATTTGAATTATTGGAATCCACTGATAAGGATGGGCCAGTAGCAAAGTTTATAGAAAAAAGAGGTCAAGGCATACAACACATAGCATTAGAGGTAGATGATATTGAAAAAGCAATTGAAGAGATGAAAGCAAAAGGAATAAGAATGATAGATGAAAAACCTAGATATGGGGCAGGTGGTGCAAAGATAGCCTTCCTACACCCAAAATCTACCCATGGAGTTTTAATTGAGCTTTGTCAAAAGGATTAATAGTGAAGGGGCAAGAAACTTCCGTAATTTTCTAAAACAATATAAATAATAATAATATTGAATAAGTTGAGTTGTTGTGGAAAATTCTATATAATAGATAAGAAAGTTTTTAAAAGAAGTTGAAAAATTTAACTTCAATAAATACTATAACAAGGGAAGCAATGTAAATAAATATCTTTGTATTACATTACTCTCTAAAAATTAAAAAGGTACTATATATTAAGATGGTGGAGGTATCAAAATGTCAAAGAAGTTAGAAGAATTGCGTGAGAAAAAAGAGCAATTGAAGTTGGGAGGTGGAAAAGACAGAATAGAAAAACAGCACAAAAGAGGTAAATTAAGTGCAAGGGAACGCTTGGACCTTTTATTTGATGAAGGTAGCTTTATTGAAATTGGTGGCTTTGTAAAGCATAGAAGCACAGACTTTGGTATGGATAAGATAGAAACTCCTGCAGAGGGTGTTGTAACTGGATATGGTACTGTAGCTGGTAGATTAGTTTATGCCTATGCCCAAGACTTTACAGTAATGGGTGGGTCCTTAGGGAATATGCATGCAGAAAAAATTGTTAATGTAATGGAGATGGCTATGAAAATGGGAGCTCCTATAATTGGAATGAATGATTCTGGCGGAGCTAGAATTCAAGAAGGAGTAGACGCCCTGAGTGGATATGCTAAAATCTTCTTTAACAATACAATAGCCTCTGGTGTTATTCCCCAAATATCTGTAATAATGGGACCATGTGCTGGGGGGGCTGTTTATTCACCAGCAATAACAGACTTTGTATTTATGGTGGATAAGACCAGCCAAATGTTTATTACTGGCCCTCAAGTTATAAAAACTGTTACAGGGGAAGATGTTAGCTCTGAAGAATTAGGGGGAGCTATGACCCATAACGCTACCAGTGGTGTGGCCCATTTTATGAGTGAAAATGATGAAGCTTGTATAGAAGATATTAAAAGATTATTAAGCTTCCTACCTTCTAATAATATGGAAAGTGCACCATACTATGAGACTAATGATGACCTTAATAGGATAGAGGAAAGCTTAAATGAAATAGTACCAGATAATCCAAATAAACCATATGATATTAAGGAAATAATAACTACCATAGCAGACAATAGGGACTTTATGGAAACCCAACAATATTATGCAACAAATATTGTAACAGGATTTATAAGAATAAATGGTCAATCAGTTGGAGTTATTGCAAATCAACCTAGGGTATTGGCTGGGTGCTTAGATATAAATGCTTCCGATAAAGCAGGAAGATTTATTAGAACCTGTGATGCCTTTAATATTCCTTTATTAAATATTGTTGATGTGCCTGGATTCTTACCAGGGACCGACCAAGAGTATGGTGGAATAATTCGTCATGGTGCTAAAATGCTCTATGCATATTCTGAGGCTACCGTTCCAAAGGTAACCCTTATTGTTAGAAAAGCTTATGGTGGAGCATATATTGGAATGTGTAATAAAGAATTAGGAGCTGATATTGTACTAGCATGGCCTTCTGCTGAAATTGCAGTTATGGGACCTGATGGTGCTGCTAATATTATCTTTAGAAGAGAAATAGAAAATGCAGAGGATCCAGTTGCTAAGAGGGCGGAAAAGGTGGAGGAATATAAAGAAAAATTTGCTAATCCATATGTTGCCGCTGCACGGGGTTATGTTGACGATGTAATAGAACCTGCGTCCACTAGACAAAGATTAGTAAGTGCCTTTGAAATGTTAGCAGGCAAAAGGGAAAATAGGCCAGCTAAAAAACATGGTAATTTACCAGTATAAATTAATATTATTATTTAACAAAGAGGTGAAAATAATTTGATTACAGATGCTATGACCTTAGGGGAAAAATTTATAAATTCAATAGGTCTAACAATTCTTGGAATGGCAATAGTCTTCGTTGTACTAATAATTTTATCTTATGCCTTAGATCTTTTAAGAATAATAGGAACAGATAAAAAAAAACCCACATCTAGCGAAGAAGTAGAACAACCAACTAATTCTGCAAGCGCTGCAGAAGTTCCCCAGGAAGATGATGGGGAAATAATAGCAGTTATTACTGCAGCAATTGCAAGTCTTAGCGGTTCATCTATAGAAAATTTTATCGTTAAATCTATAAAGCCTGTTCCCCAAAAAAATAATATTTGGTCGATAACAGGAAGAACAGAACGAATGTTGAATAGACTATAATTAATTGTAAAGCATAAAAAGGAGGATAATAATGAAGAAATATATAATAAATGTAAATGGAAAATCATACGAAGTAGAAGTAGATGAAGTAAAGGGCGGCTCTGTACAAAGTGTGGCTCCTGTAGCCCCAGCTCCAGCCCCAAAGGCAGCACCTGCACCAGTAGCACCTGCACCAGCTCCAGCGGCTCCAGCTCCAAAGGTAGCACCTGCAGGAACAGGTGGTAGTGTAACTGCACCAATGCCAGGAAATATATGGAAGGTATTGGTAAAGCCTGGAGATAGTGTAAAAAGAGGAGATGTTCTTATTATACTAGAAGCTATGAAAATGGAAAATGAAATATTTGCAGCAGCTGATGGTGTTGTAGCATCAGTAGAGGTTAAAGAAGGAGATGCAGTAGGATCTGGCGACCTATTAGTGACATTTGAATAGAAAAATATTATTAATAATGTTAGAAAGCGGGGAAATATAAATGTTAGAAGCTTTAGGATTAGGACTACAAGGGTTCCTCGAAAGCATGGGCTTCGGTGTAATAACTATAGGGCAAATTATTATGCTTTTGGTATCCTTCGTATTACTATATTTAGCAATTGTCAAACAATTTGAACCATTACTATTACTACCTATTGGTTTTGGAATGCTTCTTGCCAATTTGCCTCTAGCTGGACTAATGGCAGAACCTGAAGGGGTATTTGGGCAACCTGGATTTCAAGCTGGTGGATTACTATATTATCTATATATGGGAGTTAAGTTAGGAATTTATCCTCCCCTTATATTTATGGGTGTTGGAGCAATGACTGACTTTGGACCTTTGATTGCAAACCCTAGGAGTATATTACTAGGTGCAGCAGCCCAATTTGGTATATTTGCTGTATTTATTGGAGCAATATTACTTGGTTTTAGCGGGCCTGAGGCTTCTTCCATAGGTATTATAGGGGGAGCAGATGGACCAACTGCAATTTATCTTACATCAAAACTTGCTCCTCACCTACTAGGACCAATTGCAGTGGCAGCTTATTCATATATGGCTTTAGTGCCTATTATTCAGCCACCGATTATGAGAGCCCTTACCACTAAGGAAGAGCGAATGACAGTGATGGACCAATTAAGGCCAGTTTCTAAGACGGAAAAAGTTATCTTTCCAATCTTAGTAACAGTATTAGTTTCATTGATATTACCTTCAGCTGCTCCATTAGTTGGTATGTTAATGCTGGGTAATCTATTAAAAGAATCCGGAGTAACTGAAAGATTAGCTAAGACTGCTGAAAATGAGTTAATGAACATTGTGACAATCTTCCTAGGAGTAACAGTAGGTGCAACTGCCAATGCAGAGACCTTTTTAAGACCTCAAACCCTTATGATAATAGCTCTAGGGTTGGCAGCTTTTTCCTTTGGTACAGCTGCAGGAGTTGTTCTTGGAAAGATTATGTACAAGACTTCTGGTGGAAAGGTAAATCCACTTATAGGATCAGCAGGGGTATCGGCAGTACCTATGGCTGCTAGAGTATCCCAGGTAGTTGGTCAAAAGGAAAATCCAGCAAACTTCCTGCTAATGCATGCTATGGGACCTAATGTAGCCGGAGTTATTGGATCAGCAGTGGCAGCAGGATTGCTTTTATCAATATTTGGCGGCTAATATAGTGTAACATAAAGGTTATATCCATATGGGTATGACCTTTTTTCTTTATTTAAATCTAATAAAGCTATATAATAACCATAAGAAGGCTATTAAAAGGAGAAAATCAGTGAAAGAAAAGATTATAGAAAAACTTATAAAAGACCTTGGTAATTATGTGTCAG
>DUPX01000008.1 GCA_012838085.1 Eubacteriaceae bacterium | reverse complement strand
GACTAAAAAATATGAAAAAAATATTATTGAAAATAAGCTAAAAAGTGTGGGTGATGACCTGGCTTCTAAGCAACAGGTGGCAAAAGAGCTAGGGATAAGTATTGCCACCCTTTATAGAAAATTAGAGGGCTAATGTCTATAGAGAAATACCCTTTCTCTTTGCCTCCTTTAGTAAGTACATGTAAAATATCTTAGCGGCTTCCATACGGTGTATGGCCAAGTCTACCAAATCCGGATGGGATACATTCTCAAAATAGTTTTGGGATTCCTTCCAATCCTCCTTTGCCTTATAGACCAATTCTAAAAATTCTTTTCTTTCCTCTTCCCTTTGTTGTTCTTCTATATCTATCTGTTCCTTTTTCAGAAATAATTTTATAAATTCTTTCCATTGGTTTTTTATTATCTCTAAAGTGCTTGTTTCTTTGTACTTCTCTAGACTGGACATAATAAAAACCCCTTTCTTATCTATACTTTAATTCTAGACAAAAGAGGGGGGAAATATACTATTTTTTTGAAATATTTATTACTTCCTGTTCAGTCTTTCCATCATCCTTATCACCAAAAACCCTTAACCTATAGCCTAAATCAATAATATATTTATCAGATTCAATCTTAGAATGGTGGGATAGTTTTTTATTTTCTATAATAACACAGGACCTATAGCCATTATAATCAGTAAACTTTTGGATTAATTTCTCTCTAATATGCTGATTCCAGAAGGCCCTAAAGGTAATACTTGTCTTGAATTTATCAATATATCTCAATACATATTTCTCAAGATTCCTTTCATTTTTATGAATATAAGTATCCTTTATAATGATATTTTTAGAATCCTTATAAAACAAAGCCAAGTATTTCCCAAGAAGGGCAGAATCATCCCCCATATTTATCTCTAATCTTATAGGGGTTTCATATACATCGAAAAAATGTGTCAATATCTTATTCTCCCAAACATTCTTTATATCCTCCATATAAATGGTATGACTTTTTTCCTTATTTAGAATATCCTCTCCAACAAAGTATATGTTTTTATAATACTCTTTTATAGTTTTTTTTATCTTTCCGATGACAATTTTATCCTTTGAAATGGCAGCTAAATTAGCTACAACATAGCTTTCCTCTTCTTCTACTATTTCTCCTCCGGGCCTAATAACCGGGGTGTTAAATTTTCTCAGCTTTTTAGCAGAGCCTATAAGAGAAAAATACCAGTTTTCAAACTGAATTTGGTATTTATTGTCCTTTGCATCCTTTTCATATATTGCTAATAATTCATCATTTAAAACTAAGGTATGTCTATCTATTCTACTGCGCAAATTATTATATCTATCATCTATATTAAACTTATTTCTAATAACCTCTTTAGTCAGGGTAATTTCTAATCTCATAATTTCACCTTATAAATACCTAAAGAGTTCTTTACCTAGCCGATAGTGAATATCAAAAAATCCACTAGGCCATTCCTCTTGAAATTGGCCCTTTGGGGTCAACTTCATATCCAGTAGCTTAGAACCCTCTTCATCCTGAAGAAAATAATACACCTTCACATCATCTGGAGAAATCTTTCCCTGGGCCACTAATATTTGCAATTGGGTTATTAGAAAAATACTATGGGTTTCTACTATGAACTTTTTATTCTGTTTTTTTGCACAATCTACAAATAAATCCGCCAGTTTAGATTGGGCATTTGGATGGATATGGGTTTCCGGTTCCTCAATAATAAGGGTACTTTCCTCCTCAGAATTTACTGATTCAATTATTATAGGCAATAACTGGGTAGTCCCCACCCCCACATCTAAAATATTATTCTCCACCCCTGTATATTTGTTTTTTATTAATACGGAATAATTATCATCGTCTAGCTTCTGAAGTTGGAAGCTTTCCCCTAAATCAAAGTCTTTTATCCAATAATTAATCCTATCTCTAACATCCTTCTTGTCCATATTATCAATACCTAAAAGGGCGGTTATAATATTTTCCCCCTTAGAGCCTACAGTATTTACACTGCCAATATTAGTCACATATTCCACCCGGTCAATCCTATTTCTTAAGGGTTCTATATATATTAATTTATTGGTAAAATTCTTAATTCTATTTTCAATATCATTTAATATAAATTCCATTATTGCTACTTTCTCTAACTTCTCTTCTTTAATAGTATCTAGCCCTTCCTCATCAATCTTAAAATAAAACTTATAGGGCTTTATTATATTGGAAATATTTAAGAATTCATTATTTAGAACTATTTGATAGGAATTATCCTTCCAAAAAATCCTGCACATTCCCCCACTAGTAAACTTTATTAGAAAGTTATCCACAAATACTTTGTCAAAGGAGGTTATACCAAATTCTATTTTTATGTTATCCACAATATAGTCTTCACTTTTCCCCAATAATTCTGTTAGCATTTCCTCTATATCATAATCAACTTTAATATCCTTACTATAATCATTGGTAATTTTAAACATTATAAGCCTAAGACCTATCTTTTTAATGTCCTCCTTAGAAAGGGTAGGTTTATTTTCAAAATCAATATAATAGCTCATCTTATTGTCTAGATCCTTCTCAAAGACAATGGTTTTAAAAGTCCCTATTTCCCTGCTTAGATCTAAAACATTTTCTTCATCACTACTATCAATAGTGTTTTTCAGGGTCAATAAAGATTTAATAAAACTAGACTTGCCAGAACTATTCGGTCCCACCAAAATATTTATCCTCTTCAAATCCACAATACCAGACCTTTTAAAGGCCTTAAAGTTCTTTAATTCTATAGCATTAATCATGGTAGCGCCTCCTTAGAAAAGCTATCTTACTTACAATATAACACAGGATAGGGTGAATTTCTAGATAAGGTATTGTTACTAAAATTAGAAATACAAAAATGCATTATTTATTCTTATCCATAATAAATATAGTTAACATCAATACTTCATAGGAGGTTTGAATATGAAAAAGAAGTATTATACTATTTTAGTAGAAATAATTTTAATATTACTTTCCCTATTAATACCTAAGGATATAAAAATGGCTAGCAATACAAAGATAGATGTGCCTGATATTTCAGGTCCTGTGGATAGTCTGCCCTGGTCAGCTGATGCTAATTTTTTGCAGGCACAGGAGAAAAGCGGTGCCTATGTTTTAATGGCAGGATATTGTGCTGTAATAAATAACCCATCACCTGGTGAAGAATTTAATGTACACCTAGCAGCCAGTTCCATTGCAGGAATTGTGGTAGAGCCAGGAGAAATATTTTCCCAAAACAAAGCAATAGGGCCCTATGTAGAAGAAAAGGGCTATAAGATTGGTGAATCCTATGCTGGTACCCAGACCATTCGTACTATTGGGGGAGGAGTATGTAAAATAGCAACCACATTATATAATGTCTCAGTGGCCAGCAATCTAGAAATAATTGAAAGACATAATCATTCTATGCCTGTAGCCTATGTCCCCTATGGCCAGGATGCTACCGTTGCTTACGGGATTAAGGATTTTAAATTTAAAAACAACACCCCTTTCCCCATACTTATTTGGGCAGAGGGTATAGGTAATAGGCTTTATGTATCCCTATATGGCTATAGTAAACCTCCTAGTGTAGAATGGAAACACAAGTATTTAAACAAGGAGCCAGCACCTAAAATTTATAAAAAAAACTCCAATCTGACAAAAGGTGAAGAACGGATACTGGTGGAGGGAATGGAAGGAGCCTCAGTGGAATCATGGATAGTAATAACCTATCCTAATGGAGAAAAAAAGACCAAACATATGGGTATTAGTCACTATTTGCCAATGGCCTATATAATTGAAACAAACAATTAAGTAGTCAAATAAAGTCCAAAATATCTTAATAATAATAAATGCAAGCCCCCTCTAATATTATTAAATATTAGGGGGGATATAATGAAGAATAACTGGCTAAAAATTTCATGGATATATGTAGGTACTATAATAGGGGCTGGGTTTGCCTCTGGCAGTGAAATATTCCTATTCTTTGGTGTATATGGGTGCAAGGGGATTATAGGAATAACTATTTCAGGAATATTATTTTCCTTGCTGGGGAGTCTCCTCCTTTTAAAAATATATAATAATAAAATAGTAGGATTTGATGACTTAATCAGTAGAATATTTAATAGAAATCTTAAGGCAATTATAGATATAATAATGATTATCTCACTATATACTGGCTTTAGTGTAATGGTGGCTGGCAGCGGTGCAATCTTTAAAGAAGAATTAGGATTGTCATATAACTATGGAATGTTGGTAATGATAACTCTATCCTTTATGGTGTTTTTATTTGATCTGAAAGGCCTATCTTTTATCAATTCATTATTAGTGCCATTACTTATTCTAGGCATATTATTTACCTCCTTTTATTTAAACATAAAAGGAGGATATGATTTCTTTAGAATTAATGGATTAATTCCCACCCCTGAGATAAGCTATTTTACCTCCTCCCTCTTATATGTAGGTTCAAATTCACTAATTATTATTATAGTATTCTCATCACTCCTACCCTTAATTAATAATAAGAAAACGGCAATATATGGTGGCTTAATAGGAGGGGTAGTATTATATATCTTGGGTTTATCTATATTGACAGTTATGCTAATCTATTTCCATGAAATTGTATTTATGGATGTGCCCATGCTTAAAATATCCAGTTATATTGGCAATAATTATAGAAAGTTTTATGCCATTATTCTTTGGAGTGCTGTATTTACTACTGCAGTAGCCAATGGTGCAGGCTTTTTAAATAAATTTGCCAGTAACAAATATAAAATAATAATTGCAATACTCTTTTGCCTATCCTCTATCCCCCTAGCCAAATTAGGATTTTCTAACCTAGTGGCTTTGATATATCCCATATTTGGATTTGTAGGGCTTTTTATATTGATTTTTATACTGGTGGTATTATAATAGGTTAATTAATGAATTTCTACATATTGTTAATAATTGTAAATTTCCATATCCATTTCCATAAATATATGCTAAAATATTTATATAGACTGTACTTATTAGGGGGGAAAAGGATGAATCAAAATACTAAAGTTTTTTTGGTACAAATGATGGATCAATTGAATTCAAGATTTGATAACTTAGAAAAAAATTTAAAAGACTTTAAAGAAGATATGGTAGGCTTTAAGGATGATATGACCGACTTTAAAAAAGATATGGTTGGCTTTAAGGATGATATGACCACTTTTAAAGAAGATATGATGGACTTTAAAAAGGAAACCAAGAATTCTATAAAAAGTCTTTCTAGTGAATTGAATAACTTTAAAGAGGATATGAATAGCTTTAAAAAAGAAACTAAAGATTCCTTTGAAGTACTCACCGATGAAGTCGCCAGACTTAGGGAAGATGTTACTGATATTAAAGATGATGTAAAAGAACAAAAAGTCGATTTTCGTTTAGTTAAAATTGCAACCCTAGAACAAGCTGATGAAATAGAGAAACTAAAGCTTATTAAATAATCTTTCTATATATTATCATCCTATCCCCAATTTAGAGAGATAATACCCTTTTTACTTTATTTCCTATCTTCCCTAAATCAGTAACCATAAAAATTATTAATTATTCCAATTAAGTCTTCCCTAAAATCTTCAACTCCTAATTAATCCCGCAACCACCACTTGGACAAGAAGAAGCACAAGGTGGCACCGATGTGGATTTTGTTATGGTGGAAAAGCTTGTAAATAGCCGTATACTATTGCTCCTGCCACACTTTGGACAGGTATAATCCCTATCTCTATCTTCTGCCCTAGTTAGCTCTTCAAACTCATTCCCACAATCTTTACATTTATATAAATATAAAGGCATATTATACCCCTCCCTAGTATTATTTATTTTATTATAACATATTTTTTAAATTTTCAAAATAAAATCTATATTTTATCTGAATCCAAAAGAGTAATAATATACAATTTAGCTATTTATAACCCTAATAGCCTTTTTTATCATGGATTTTTTCACATGGCTTATACCTGATGCGATGGAAATCAGTTTAAACAATTCTTTCTTATGATTTTTATTCCACCAAGCACCTGCCAAAACTGTTACATTGGTTTTCTTAAAGGCCTCTGGAAACATAGGAGTGGAGGATCCTACTAAGACTATTTCTCTGGCATTTTTACATAGGTTTAATAATTCATCTATAGTCCCGTTTATTATGGTGGTTCCTGTTATTAATACAACATCGCAAGAAGGCAATAATTTTGGTTGGTCTTCCATTTTACTGATAATATCTATTTGTCTTCCACTTTTTGATACCCCGCTATCAAAGACTATTAATTTTTTTGCCCTTTCTAATAATTTTTCCGCTATAGGCTCTATATACCCTACCATACCCACTGTATCTGTTGGTAAAACATCTACTCCAAAGGTATAGCTGACATTATCAATATCTACTAAGTTCTGTTGACAAGAGGCTGCTGTAAGGGTGGCTATACCCACTCCCCTCTGAGCGTCATCTGTACCCTCTTTAACTAATTTTGCAACTTCATAGGCATTTGCTCCTATAATATCCTGAGCAAAGGAAAATACTGAACAACCAGGGGGTAAATCCTCCCTTAACATATAGGATAGTCCTATGTCCCCATTATCCAATTCAATTCCTATTAGTGATAAGCCTAGTACAGCATCTTTAACTATTCTTTTTTCTAAATAAGGTCTTGCTGCTTGTAAAACTTTATCAATAATCATATTTTCACCCTTTTCATCTGATATTTTAAAATCTTGATATTATGCATACACTTCTATCTATATCATCAATATCATATAGGTGTATATCCACCCCATACATTGAACGAAGAAATTCTTCTGTTAATATCTCTTTATAATCCCCGAAGAAAAATTTGCCCTTTTCGTTAAAGACTGCAACTTTACACTTTAGCAAGAGTGCCTGGTCGGGACTATGGGTGGTAAATGCTACTCCATAACCACTCTTTGCCATATCCTTAATAATCTTTAGCACCTTTACTTGATTACCATAGTCTAAATGGGCTGTAGGCTCATCCATTAATATTATTTTAGGTTGCTGGGCTATGGCCCGGGCAATACTTACCTGCTGTCGCTCCCCACCACTAATCTTTGTATATTCCTTTTCCTTAAGGTGGGAAATCTTCATCCTTTCAATAGCCTGCTCTGCTACTTTATAGTGTTCTTCCTTAGGTCTTTCAAAAATACCTAATCGGGGTGCACAGCTGGTAACAACATAATCTATCACCTTGTAGTCAAAGGAGGGTATAATTGTTTGGGGTACGAAACTTATTACCCTTGCCACCTCCTGGGGGGACATATTATTCATATTTTGGCCTTCGATGAATATATCACCCTCTGTAGGGACAGCTAAATTTGCAATACAATTTAAAAGGGTGGTTTTCCCTATTCCATTTGGTCCTAATATACATATTATCTCCCCAGCCTTTATACTGAAGGAAACATTTTCAAACAATTTCTTATAGCCCTTATATGCATAGCCCACTTCCACTATATCTACTTCCAATATTGTTCACCCCTTAAAAACTTTCCCAAATACCACTAAGAAACATTAGTTCTTTGCCTATACAATAAATATGCATAGGTAGGCGCCCCTACAAAACCTGTTAATATTGATAATGGAATTTCTAAAGATGTTAATGTTCGTGCTAATGTGTCTATTATCAACATAAATATAGCTCCAAAAATTATTGTAGTAGGTAATAATTTTGTATGATCTGACCCAATGGTCAATCTTCCTAAATGAGGTATTATCAATCCAATCCAGCCAATGGTACCACTAATAGATACTGCACTTGCTGTCATTAGGCTGGTAAGAATTATTATTATACCCCGAGTTTTTTTAACATTAATTCCTAGGGTTTTTGCCTCTACTTCTCCAAAGGACAATATATTAATTCTCCAGGCAAGTAATATAAGTAGTATACTGCAAATCATAAATATGGGACTGATTGCAATAATCTCTTTTCCCTTAATACTGGCCACACTACCCATCTGCCAAAATACAATAGAGGAAAGTTCTGTCTGCTCCTCTGCCAAAAACTTCATAATGGCAAGGACGGAGCTTAAAAAACCACCTACAATTATACCAGATAGTACCATCATCATATTAGAGCTATTTCTAAACACCTTAGGAATTGTTGTGGTAAGTAATACGGCAAGTAAGCCAAATATAAAGGCAAAGATTTGTCTTCCTATAAGGCCATAACCCAGTAAAATAGATATGGCTGCTCCCACACTGGCTCCTGAGGATACCCCTAATATATCTGGGGATACAAGGGGGTTTTTAAATATACCCTGATAAACTGCACCTGATAAGGACAACATAGCACCCACATATACAGCGCCAAATATTCTAGGCAGACGAACATGAAATATGATATTCTCCATAGCTATATCTGGCTGTTTTATTACATCAAATCTACCTAATATTGCCCTTATAGCATCTAGAGGATTATTGCTATAACGGCCAATACTTAAGGAGAATAACATCAGCATTATTAGAGCAATTGCAGATAGCAGTAGCTGTTGTCTATTAGAAAGCTTTTTCATAGAAACTCCTTTTTAAAATTAGTATAAGTCTATTGTAACATATAATGGAAAAAGTATTTCACCCCATCCATATCAAACTCATTACTAGTATATAGGGGTGAAATACCTTGTAATTAAATTTAACAAACTATTTTAATCCCATTTCCTCCAAGGTAAAGGTCTTACCATAAACTAGGTTATAAAATTCATCTGCATCCTTTTTAAGGTCTTCTAGTGAATGAAGTTCAGGGTGAAGACTATGGGTAGCCCAGGATACTCCTAACGCTATTGCGGCTGTAGGTTGGTCCCAAGGTTCTAAGGCTGATGGGAATTGATAAACTGCCTTATTTTTTATTGCATTGATACTGCTCCAAGCAGGATCATTTATTAAATCTTCACTGGTATAGTCTGTATATGCAGGATACCATATTACATCTGGATTCCATTCAATTATTTGTTCTATATTCACATCAACAAAATCCCCTGTAACATCTACACCTTCAACTGCATTTATCCCTCCTGCTGCTTCAATTAATTCAGTTTGGACCATTGCTGAAGGAGCAACTGAAAGGGGGGAACTTCCACCTAAAAATAATACCCTTTGTTTTTCTGTTGCCTTAGAAGAAGCCTCCTTAGCTTTAGCAATCTTTTCTTCAAAGAATTCAATTATGCTCTCTGCCCTTTCATTCTCTCCTAAGACCTTTCCAAGCATTCTTAAAGTATTTTTTATTGTCTCAAAGCTTTCCTTATTTGGAAGGGCCACAATACCAGTAACTCCTGCCCCTTCATATTCTTCTACCTGGTCTTTAAATCTTTCTGGGATAACTGCAAGGTCCGCACCAGTAGATACTACAGTTTCAAGATTAATATTTTTGCCCTTGCCAATTTGAATAAGATCATCGAAATCATCAATTACCCTTTCATATAAACCCCTTGACATCTCCTTATTGCCAAAACCCACTATGTATTTATCTCCTCCCCCTAATACCACCACTGCATTTAATGAAGGATTATGGGTACCTACCACCTTAGTGGCTGGCTTATCAAAGGTCAATTCCCTACCTGTTACATCTGTAACGGTAATCTTTTCTGGTTCTTCAACCCCCTCTGAATTGTCCTCTGGGTCTTCTTGGACTGCAGGTTGTTGACAGCCAATAAACATCATGGTGACTAGGGACAATACCAATACCATCATAAACACCTTTTTCCAATTTTTCATTACTTCATCTCCCTTATTTTATTAAATAGTTCCTTAAGTAATACCAGAAAGAATCACCCCCCTGCTAAGGATTAAGGGTTGTCCATAGGTAAGTAATATAAATTCTTCCTGCTCAATAAAAAAAGTAGCGTTCCCGCTACCTTAGATTAGAATTAATTACAGTAAAAAAACTGTACATCCTTTCCAAGCACGGGTGGCCTAATCATTTCTAATTAAACCAATAGGCTGTATTTCATGGGTCTTGCCTTTAGAAAATAACAGCTCGGATGTTCTTTCCCTTATTATTTAACTATTTAACCACATTATATTATTACAAAAAATCATTGTCAATGGTTTAACCAGATAAGATTATTAGGTCAATTTATTATGTTATTTAGGGACAGGCCTTAATTATTCACTTATTCAGGCCTAACCTATTAAAATCCATTTAACAAGTTAAGCTCTATAATCCTCAACATCAAACTCATAATTTTTATAATAATACTTACGATCTTCTTCTATAATTTCACGAATCACCTTACATGGGTTTCCAACTGCTATCATATTATCAGGAATATCTTTGGTAATAACACTTCCTGAACCTATAACAACATTATTCCCAATGTGAACTCCAGGATTTACAACAACATTTCCTCCAATCCAAACATTATTTCCTATAGTTATACCAATACCATATTCATATCCAGAATTTCGTGAATCTGGGTGTATTGGATGTCCTGCTGTGTATAAAGACACATTTGGAGCAAATTGTACATTATTACCTATGATTACTTTTCCCACATCTAAAATAATACAGTTATAATTTGCAAAAAAGTAATCCCCTACTTCAATATTTTTTCCATAATCACAGTGAAAGGGTACTTCAATATGTATATCTACACCCGCTTTACCAAGAATATCCCTTATTAATTCATCCATTTTTTTGCTTTCATCTGGTTTGCAAAGGTTATACTCATATATCTTCATTTTATTGGACATTCGTTCCTCTGGTAATCCATCTAACCAGTTCTTATATGGAAGACCCACCAACATTCTTTCTTTTTGATTCATTGTTAAACCTACCTTTCGTCCTATCCTTAATGCCCATAAATATCATTACCATATTTCCATATTGATATAGCTTTACACTCAATAAAATATTTATTCTAAAAAAACATGGCAAAAATGAGATTCTTTATCCCTTTTAAACCATGTTTCCTACAAGAACTTTATTTACTTCATTTCAGACATTTGAAAAATGAAAGAAGTTTATTTGATTACGACAACTTTGTTATCTAATTATAATTCCCTTCTTCCCTCTAAAGCCTTAATTAAAGTGATTTCATCAGTATATTCTAAATCCCCACCTATTGGGATACCGGAGGCTAATCTAGTTACCTTTATACCTAGCGGTTTAACTAACTTCCCAATATACATGGCAGTGGCCTCCCCCTCTATAGTAGGGTTGGTAGCAAGGATTAACTCCTTGACCTTAGTATTTTGTAATCTAGCAAGTAACTCCTTAATATATATTTCATTAGGTCCGATACCCTCCATAGGAGATATTGCCCCATGAAGTACATGATACTTACCCTTAAACTCTCTAGTCTTTTCTATAGCAAAAATATCCCTAGGTACCTGGACTACGCATAGGGTTTTATTATCCCTTTTTGGATCTTTACAAATATCACAAGGATCTGTGTCAGTGATATTATAGCAAATTGAACAATGCTTTATCTTTTCCTTGGCCTCAATAATAGCCTCTGATAGATTGTAAGCATTTTCCTTTGAACCATTTAATATATGAAATGCCAATCGCTGGGCTGTCTTATTCCCTATCCCTGGCAATTTATTAAATTCTTCAATTAGTTTTGCAATGGGTGCTGCATAAAATGACATTTCTTCACCTCAAACCTGGATAGTTTAATTAAAATCCTGGTATTTTCATTCCACCTGTAACCTTGCCCATTTCCTTAGATGCAAGTTCATCTGCCATACGAAGGGCTTCATTGGTAGCTGCTAATACTAGATCCTCTAGCATTTCAACATCATCAGGATCTACAGCTTCTGGCTCTATTGTTACTGATTTTATCATTCTTTTACCAGTGGCTACCACAGTAACTACTCCCCCGCCTACACTTGCTTCTACTTCCTTTTCCTCTAATTCTGCCTGTACCTTTTCCATATCTTTTTGCATTTTTTGTACTTGTTTCATCATATTATTCATATTTCCCATTCCGCCTCCTGGGAATCTTCCTCTAGCCATATCTATTCCTCCTAAATATTTTTATATTACTTTCTAATCCTCTTTATCCTCCACAACCTCCACCACATCTTCTCCAAAAATCTTTATTGCAGATTGGACTGGGTCTTCTTCCTGGTGCTGGAAGGACAATTGGGATTGCATTACACATTCTATTATTAGCAAAGAACCCATTACTCTGGAAATTATCCTTTCTAATAATTTTATATTATCTTTTTCAGAAAGCTTTGCCTGGTGAAATCCTAAATCAAAGGAAATTATCAGCTTATTTCCATTTAATTGGGCTAATTCACCTTCCTTTAGTAAAGCCTCTACCTGAACTTTCTCTCTCTTTACTTCTTTTAGTATCTCCTCCCATTTAGCCTTTACTTCCTCTAAGGTTAAACCTTTATTGATAGGTACTATTGTATCCTGCACCTTTTCTTCTGGTGTTATAGATTCTTCCTGAAGAGGCCTACTGGATTTCTTTGGAGAGGGAGGGATTTTAGCTTCTCTCTTTACTGACTTAAGATTAGTTATTTCCCTTTCTAAGGTTTCAATCCTATCAATTAGTTCTTTTAGATTTTCGGCCCCTGGGTTTTTACATAACTTGATTAATTCCATTTCCAAGATTATCATAGGTTGACTGGAATATTTGATTGTATTTTCTATTTGACTTAAGCTACTTATATAGGAAAGTAATCTTTCTTCACTAGGTTTTTCCCCTTGGTTTTTAACCCTTCCAATCTGCTCTCGGGATAATTCTAAGATTTCTTGTGGTTGGGGTAGGGTCTTAGCCATTAGGATATTGCGAAAATGTTCCGCCAATTGCTTTGCCATTTGAATAATATCCTTACCCCCATCAATAACCTGATGAAATAATTCCATAGTGTTATAAATATCCTGCTCAATTATACTTTGGGATATTTGATATAACCATTCATTGGAAACCAAGCCTAAGATATCTACAATATCCTCATAGGTAATCTTCTGATTATTCTTACTTAGGGAAAGACATTGGTCCAAAATACTTAAACCATCCCTTAAGGCTCCACCTGCATTATTTGCTATTAGCTCTAGTGCTTCTTCTTCAATAGTTATATCCATTTCATTACAAATATAAGCCATTCTATCCACCATATCTTTTACAGATACCCTTTTAAAATCAAATCTTTGACATCTAGATAATATGGTGGCGGGAAGTTTATGGGGTTCTGTTGTTGCCAAAATAAATATTACATGGCTAGGAGGCTCCTCTAATGTCTTTAGCAAAGCATTAAAGGCCCCCTGGGATAACATATGTACTTCATCAATAATATATACTTTATAGCTACCTAGAGAAGGAGGATATTTAACCTTTTCTCGAAGTTCCCTAATCTCATCTACTCCATTATTGGAAGCAGCGTCAATCTCTAAAATATCTAAAACCCTGGAAGATTCTATTTCTTCGCATATATTGCAATTTTCACAGGGTTCCCCATTATGGTTATTAGGGCAATTTACCGCCTTGGCAAATATTTTTGCCATAGAGGTTTTCCCAGTACCCCTGGTACCGGTAAATAGATAGGCATGGACAATTCTATTATTCATAATCTGATTTCTTAAAGTGGTTGTTATATGCTCCTGGCCTACTATATCCTCGAATTGTTTTGGTCGCCATTTTCTATATAAAGCTATATAGCCCATACCCTTCCTCCCTGTGTTATCCTTATAAATATAAATAATTATATCATAATTTATATATATTTGGTAAAAACCTATTGGCCTGGTTACTGTCAAGTAAAAGTTGGCAACTTTCCATTCCTTATTTAAAATACAAGTTTTCCACCTAATATCTTATAATATTGTAATCCTTTAGCCATATATCTTACTTTC
>DUPX01000071.1 GCA_012838085.1 Eubacteriaceae bacterium | reverse complement strand
TAGTATAAATTTACTAATCTATATTGCTTATATGTTATAATTATTATTATAATATGTTGTAGAAATCATTAAATGTTCAATTATTTTATGTTTTGCTCTATAAGGGAGGAAAAGCAATGACAAATAAAAATGAAAAAAAATCGGATAAAAAAACAAAAGGAAAGAGATTAAATTTTTGGCGTATTTCAATACTGATTATATTAATACTCATAGTTGTAGGTATAGGTACTGGGGCGGGAATTGCTTATTCATATATAAAAGATACTCCCCCTATAAATATGAAAAATTTTGAATATATGGAGCCCTCAATAATTCTTGATATAAATGGGGATTTTTATCAGGAATTACAAGGCAAAGAAAAAAGAGAAATAGTATCTATTGATAAAATTCCAGACATAGTTCAAAAAGCATTTATATCCATTGAAGATGAAAGATTTGAAAAACATAAAGGAGTAGATATAAGGGGAATTGCTCAAGCACTATTACAGGGGATTAAAGCTAGGAATATTAAAACTGCTGGAGGAAGTACCATAACTCAACAATTGATAAAATTAACCCACTTAAGTCCTGACAAAAACTTCAAAAGAAAAGCTCAAGAAGCATATCTTGCTATTCAATTAGAAAGAAATTGGACTAAGGAGCAGATATTAGAAGCATATCTAAATAAAATAAACTTTGCTTATGCCCATGGAGTACAAGCTGCTGCTCAAACTTATTTTCGCAAAGATGTTGACGAGTTAAGTATTGCTCAAGCTGCTGTTTTGGCAGCCATTCCTAGAGCACCTTCAATATATAAACCATATGTTTTTGAAAAAGATGAGGATGGAAATTCTCATATGGTTTATGAAGAAGATAATGAGACAATAGCTCACGCACCCAAAAATAGGGATAGGGCTTTAACCATAGTAGGACAACTAAAGAAACTGGGACATATTAACGAAGAAGAATATAATCAGGCAAGGGATGAACTACTTAATAATAAAATTGGCCTAGTTAGTCCTGAAGTTTTTCAAATGTATTCATTCTTTACTGATGCACTCTATGAACAGGTAATAAAAGATATTAAAGAGGAATTTAATTATAATAGTGAGGAAGCTATGAGCCTTCTTTTAAATGGTGGATTAGTTATACATTCAACGGTAGATCCAAAGGTTCAATCTATAATGGATGAACACTTTAAAAATGATAAGCTATTTCCAGCTCAATCATCCACTGCAAAAAAAGCTTCCAAGGCCATATCTGAAGAAAAGGGTGAAGAAATAGAATATAAGCCCGAAGGTGCAATGGTTATAATTGATAATAAAAATGGATATGTATCTGGAATAGTTGGTGGCCGCGATAAGAAAGCAAGTCGTTCATTAAATAGAGCTCTGCAATCATTTCAGCCTGGTTCTTCTACAAAACCATTAACGGTTTATGCACCAGGAATTGATTCTAAAAAAATTACTTTAGCAACAACCTATGATGATGTTCCAGTGGAAATTAATATACCTGGGTCTTCAAATTGGAAACCTCGAAATTCAGGTGGAGGCAATCGGGGCATGACAACGGTACGAAAAGGCTTAACAAGTTCCTTAAATGTTATAGCTGCTCAAGCATTATTCGATGTTGGAGTAGAAACCTCTATGGAATATGGAGAAAGATTTGGATTAAATATGAAGGATGCTACCCCAGCAGCTCTAGCTTTAGGAGGATATGCCGAAGGACAGACACCATTGGCTATGGCTAGTGCATTTAGTTGTTTCCCGAATGGAGGGGTAAGAACAGAACCAACCTTTTATACAAAGATTGAAGATTCTAAAGGGGAAGTAATTCTAGAAAAGAAACAAGAAAAAACACAGGTGATTTCTCCCCAAACATCGTATTTGATAACGGATGTATTAAAAGATGTTGTAAGAATTGGTACTACCAATATTTCAGTACCTAAAACTGATGTAGCTGGTAAAACAGGTACTACTGACAATAGAATGCATGCCTGGTTTGTTGGATACACGCCCCAATATACTGGAGCTGTATGGTATGGTTATGACCAAAACAAAGTGGTTGTAAATGGAAAGACTTATAGATTAAATATTAATTTATATGGTGGTTCTAAACCTGGTCCTGCCTCAATGTGGGAAAAAGTTATGAGGGATATACACAAGGACCTTGGAAGCCAAAGATTTTCCGGAAATCCTGGGGGCATAGTATCAGCCCAAATTGATAGTGTATCAGGGTTATTACCTACAGAATTATCTAGTAGGGATCCAAGGGGGTCAACAGTTATTTCAGAATTATTTATTAGTGGAACTGTCCCCACTGAAAGTGATAATTATCATGTAGAATTAGAAGTGGATATTTCTACAAATAAAATTGCCAATGAATTTTGTCCTCCTGAGCTAGTACAATCAAGGGTTTTTATCGTAAAACCTGAGGAGCGTTTTCCAGGATCTGTAAAAGCTATAAATCCAAATTTTGTGCCTAAAGGTGAAGCCGGTGTTATTGCACCATCAGAAGATGATATTTGTGATAAACATGGCCCTACTTCGTTAAGGGAATTAGAAATTACTGCTCCAAAGAATAATATTCAAGTTAATGAAGAACTGCAACTTGCTGTCAAAGGAAGCACTTATGATGGTCACTCTATAGCTGTTAGTGATGTAGAATATTATACTGATAGCAATGTAGTAGAGATTTTAAATAAAAATACAGGGTTAATCAAAGGTAAAAAGGAAGGTAGTGCTAATATAACAGCAACTATTAAATTTAAATATAAAATATTAGAAAATGGTGAGGAAGTTGAAAAAGAGTATTCAATAAATGCTACTTTTAAAATAAATGTTGTCAAAGCAGAAGAACCAAAGGGTCAATTGGAGATGACTCATAAAATAGATCAAATGGGTGATAATCTTTACAATATTGAATTAAAGCCTACACTTAAGAACTATACTGGTAATTTTAATATTTTATTAGAACCGGATAAAAATTTAAAATTATCCGAAAGTAAAAAGTCCTTTGATGTAGCTAATGGAAACTCTATTAGTTTTGAAGTTGAGGTAATAGGTGAAAATGCTACATTGACTGTTATAGTTAACGCAAATAATCAATCTAAAAAATGGAATATTAAAAACTTTAAGTATGTCACTTCAGATTAAAGAAATAAAATAGATTTAAATATAAAACCCCCTAATTCCGTATCCGGACTTAGGGGGTAACATCAAAGATTGCTATAGTTTTATATTTATTTAAAATCTCTATCTCGGTATAGTTTACTAATTTTGACTTTCTAGGCTGATTATCAATAAATTTATTTTTATAATATATAATTGCTATAGTGCTAAATAT
>DUPX01000070.1 GCA_012838085.1 Eubacteriaceae bacterium | reverse complement strand
AAGAGACATATTTAATACCTTGAATAAAACTTTTATTTATTATTAAAGAGTTTTCTAGTAGGTTTGTGATGGATAGATTTTTTTTAATTATTGATAAACTCTCCTTATGGTTTTCAATAAATAAACACTTGCTAGCCCCTCTGCTTAGGGCTTCTATTCCTATATTACCAGTTCCTGAGAAGCCATCTAAAAAGATTGATTCATTAATTTTATTTCCAATTATACTAAATAAGGCTTCTTTAATTCTACTAGATGTTGGACGAATTTTATTACCCTTTGGTGATATTAATCTTCTTCCCTTTGCACTACCTGTATTAACCCTCATCTCTACCTCCTAAAACTCATTTTTATTCTAGCATAGTTTACTAAACATAAAAAGTATTATTTATTTTTATTTTGAATTTTATCATATTTTGTAGTAAAAAACAGAAAATAGGAGCTATCCTATTTTCTAATAATTATCAATATATTTATTTATCATCTATTAATCTTTCATATCGTTCTAGCATTTTCTTCACCATATAACCACCTACATAGCCATTCTGCCGTGAAGGCAACTTTCCTTTATTTAGGCTATCATAATTGTCTATTTTTAATTCATTAGCAACTTCAAGTTTAAATTGTTCTAGACTTTTTCTTGCTTCTGGTACTAACACTCTGTTTCTTCCACTTTTATTAGCTGGCACTATTTCACCTCCAAATTAATAATCTAATATTAATTTAACCAGAAGTAAAATATATTAACCAAGCAATAAAATGTTATATTTATATGCATTCTCTTTTATTAATTTAAACAAATATTATTTATCTCCTGTAGAAACTTCTTCTCTATATGTTTTTCAATAGAGTTAAATTTTTTTGATTTAATTACATCTTCACAGACCTTTTTTGCTTTTTGAATAATTTCAGTATCTGAAATTATATTACCAATTTTTAACTCAGGTAATCCATGTTGTCTAATGCCCAAGATTTCTCCAGGGCCTCTCAATGTTAGGTCATTTTCTGCAATAATAAATCCATTATTTGTATTAGTGATTATCTTCATTCGCTCCTGAGTAATCTTATTTTTATTATCTGATAAAAGAAAACAATAAGATTTAAAAGGTCCTCTTCCTACCCTGCCTCGAAGTTGATGCAACTGAGCTAAACCAAATCTTTCCGCATTATAAATCACCATGATATTTGCATTTGGTACATTAATACCTACTTCTATAATAGTAGTAGATACTAAAATGTCTATTAGTCCATCTTTAAATTGTTGCATTATTAGATCTTTATCATTATTATTTAATCTGCCATGTATAATAGCTATCTTCTCATTGGTGAAATATTTGTTTTTTAAATATTTTTTAAGCTCAATAACAGATTCAGCTTTAATATTATTGGATTCTTCAACTAGTGGACATATTATATAAGCTTGTCTTCCACTATTTATATGTTCTTTAACAAATCCAAATAATCTATTTTCTAAATTACTACTTATATGGTATGTCCCAATAGGCTTTCTACCAGGTGGCAATTCATCTATAATGGATATATCCAAATCTCCATATAAAATGTGGGCAAGAGTTCTTGGTATTGGGGTAGCAGTCATTATCATAATATGTGGGTTATCACCTTTATTACTTAGTAAAGCCCTTTGATTAACCCCAAAGCGATGTTGTTCATCTGTTATAACTAATCCAAGATTATAAAATTGAATATTTTTTTGAATTATTGCATGGGTACCTACTACAATATTGATTTTACCTTGACTAATTTCTTTAATAATTTCTTTCTTTTGCTGTTGACTCATATTCCCTGTTAGCAAACATAGATTTATATTAAATCCTTGAAATAATTTACTCAAGGATGAATAGTGTTGATTGGCTAAAATTTCTGTTGGGGCCATCATTGCTCCTTGATAGCCATTTAAACTTGCTATAAGCAATGCTATAGTAGCTATAATTGTTTTACCTGATCCTACATCACCTTGTATAAGTCTATTCATGGGTTTCCCTGATTTAAAATCCTCTATTATTTCATTAATAACATTAGATTGAGCTTTAGTTAGTTTAAAAGGAAGTTTCTCTATGAATTCTCCTACTTCTGAAAATTTATTAAAAATGTATCCTTTTGATTTTTCTATATTGTTCTTTTTTATTAATTTTAATGCCATTTGTAATAAAAAAAATTCGTCAAATATCAATCTTTCTTTTGCAATTTTATAACTATTGTAATCTTTAGGAAAGTGAATATTTTTTATGGCGAATTTAATATCACAAAGATTATATTTCTCCCTTAATTCTAACGGTAAATAATCAACTATGCTAGAATTTGTTTCTTTCAAAGCAGTATTAATAAATTTTCTAAATTCTTTTTGATATAGTTTTGAAGTTAACTTATAAATAGGAATAATGCCCTGTTCTATAAAAGACAGATTATCTAATAGTTTATAATCTGGTGAGATAATTTGAATCATATTATGGTTTCTTTTTACTTTTCCATATAAATAATAGTTTCTCCCTACTATAAGACTTTTTTTTATAAAAGGTTTGTTAAACCAAATTGCTTCGCCGATAGAATTTTCATCTTCTATTAAAGCTTTTGTTATAATTAATTTTTTCCCCTTAATAAATCTATCTTTATATATCTTTTTAACTTTAACCACAAATCCAGAATTATCCTGATCTTTACTTTCTGCTAAAGAGTTTATTCTTGTTCTATCTTCATAAGACCTTGGGAAATAATATAATAAGTCTTCAATATTTTCAATATTTAATTTCAGAAATTCTTTGAATTTTTGGGGACCTATTCCCTTAATATTTTTAATTGAATCATTAAATTTCAATTGTTATCACCTTTTATAAATATACTAAATCAAAACTATTTCCTACTGAATAAAAAAAGAGCTTTACACTCTTTTTTATTCTACACTTATTATATAATAATATAAAGGTTGGCCACCATAATGTGATTCTATATCTATGGTAGGAAACTTGTCTTCTAAGAGGCTAATCATAGCATCTCTATTGTCTTTAGATATTCCTTCTCCAACAAATAAAGTGATAAGTTCATCATCCTGGTCTAACATTTCACTTATAAGTTTGCTTGTAACTTGATTAACATCTTGTCCAGAAGCTACTATCTTACCTTCATATAGGCCAATTATATCGTCTTTTTTTATTTCAATACTATTTACTTTAGAATCCCTGATAGCATAGGTGACTTGCCCAGTTTTAACTTCTTGAATTGCAGAGACCATTTGCAAATAATTATTTTTATGATTTTTTTCAGGGTTAAAAGCTAATAATGCCGATATTCCTTGGGGTATCGTTTTAGTTGGTAATACATCAATATTTTTATTAGATATTTGTTTTGCTTGGTTTGCCGCTAAAAAAATATTGCTGTTATTAGGCAAAATAAATATATGTTTAGCATTTAATTTATCAATCTCCGATAAAAAATCCTCTGTACTTGGATTCATTGTTTGTCCACCTTGAATAATGCTTTCAACACCTAAATCTATTAAGATTTTTGTAATACCTTCACCTGAGGCAACTGCTATAAAAGCAAAATCTTTTTCTGTTTCTTTATTATTGTGTATTTTACTTACTGTTTCCATATTTATTTGATTTCGATGCTGCTCTTTCATGTTGTCAATTTTAATATTCTTTAGCTCGCCAATTTTTAATGCATATTCTAAAACTTCGCCAGGATTATTTGTATGGACATGAACCTTAATAATATTTTCATCACCAACCACTACTTGGGAATCACCTTTATTTGATAAGTAGTTCTTAATTTTATTAATGGAAGCATCTTTTGCCATAATCATAAATTCTGTACAATAGGTATGTTTTATATATGCTGTTGTTATGTTCCCTAGCTCTTTTCCTGCAGTTGATTCTATTTCCTTATGAGATACAATTATGTCCTCTTCGAAAATAGCTTTGTAAGCACCTTCCATTATATAAATAAGACCCATTCCTCCTGCATCCACAACACCTGCTTCTTTAAGTACAGTTAACATCTCAGGAGTCTGTTCCAACACCTCTTTACTATGGTTAATTACCTGTTTTATAAATGTATCTATAGTAATATTATCTTGTTCTTTTGAATTTTTCATTGCATATTGGCCAGCTTCTCTAGCTATAGTTAAAATAGTTCCTTCGGTAGGTTTCATAACAGCCTTATAGGCCATATTTGCTCCTGACTGTATAGCAAAACTTAAGTCCTTAATATTTAGTTGTTCTTTATTTTTACAGGCCTTAGCAAATCCCCTAAATAACTGAGATAATATTACACCTGAATTACCCCTTGCTCCCATAAGAGAACCACTTGAAGCTGCATCAGCAATTTTTGTTAAACTATCACTATTTAATTTGGCCACTTCCTTTGCAGCAAATTGAATAGTTAAGGCCATATTGGTCCCTGTATCTCCATCTGGCACAGGGAAAACATTTAATTCATTTACTATTCCCTTGTTATTTTCCAAATTCTTTGCAGCAAAAATAATCATTTTTCTTAATAGGGGACCATCTATATTTTTTATATTCAATCCAGTACCTCCTTACAACAATTAAACTCTGACACTTTCAACATTTACATTAACTTTTATTACTTTTAATCCAGTTAAGTTTTCCACTGTATATTTTACCCTATCGATAATGTTTTCTGCGACAACAGATATTTTTATCCCGAATTCCACAATGACATAAAGGTCTATTATTAACTTGCCATTATCTTCAAGTACCTTTACCCCTCTACTTAAATGTTCTCGTTTTAATAATTCTACTATCCCGTCTTTTCCTTTTTTTGTAGCCATACCTACTAGTCCATAACATTCCATTGCAGCTAGACCTGCAATATTAGCAAGTAAGTCTTCTGAAATATATATATTCCCTAATTCATTACCTATTTTAGCAGGCAAATTGTTAACCTCCTTTAAATAAAAAAGTCTACGAATAATTTATTCATTTATATTCTATCTTATAAGTACCTATACTTCAACTAATGGATATAAAATTATTTAATTTAATCCTTATTGCATTTTTAATTATTCTTATGTTACAATGTATTTGCTAAAGAGAGCAATAAGTTTATTTTAAGGAACCTTTGTGAAGGAGGTGGAATTTATGGCAAATACATGTAATATATGTGATAAAGGAGCTATTTCGGGTAATAATATAAGCCACTCCACTAGACATACAAAAAGAACCTGGAATCCTAATATAAAAAAAGTAAAGGCAATTGTTAATGGTACTCCAAAAAGAATATCTGTATGTACCAGATGCCTGCGTT